>CAYZHS010000116.1:0-6072 GCA_964478295.1 uncultured Proteiniphilum sp.
AAGCAGCATCTTTAAGAATTTCAACCGAAGCAATATCAACAGGATTAAGGTAGCTGATACCTCCGCCAACCTCCATACCATCAACTATATAAAGGGGTTCACTATTGTTGATAGTACCAATACCTCTAATTCTTACTTTAGAATCTGAGCCAGGTTGTCCCGAACTCTGTGTAATCTGCACACCCGAAACTTTACCTTTTAGTGCATCCTCCACACGTGTGGGACGAGTCACGTTGAGTTCCTCTGCGGAGACCTGACTAATAGCAGCCGTAACAACACTCTTGCGTTGAACACCATACCCAACTACTATCAACTCATCAAGCATCTCAGTATCCTCAACAAGCTGTACGTTTAATGTAGTTTGATTGGTAATTTTAAACTCCTGATCAACATATCCTATATAGGAGAAGCGTAAGGCAGATCCTCGAGGTAGAATCATGCTATAGTTACCATTTACATCAGTAACCGTACCTATAGTTGAGCCTGGAACCACAATGTTTGCACCTATAATAGGTTCACCCATTTCATCGGTTACAGTACCTCTTAGTTTTACATCCTGCTGTTGAGTTTGTGTTACATCTCCTGCAGCATTAGGCTTATCAAAGATATAAATCTTATTGTCCCTTACTTCATACCCAATATTACGGGGAGTAAGTAATTCATTTAATACCTGCGACAACTCAGCATCTGTTACCCTTATTGATACTGCTTCGCTTAAATCCACTGCTTCCTTGCTAAATGCCAAGGAATAGTCTGTCTGTTCAGTTATACTTTCCAAGACAGCTCTCAAGTTTTGCCCATTGAAATTCAGACTAACTTTTTGTGCAGAGCAAATAGTTGTACTCAGCACAAAAAGCGAAATCAGAATTGTAAAGCGCTTTTTCATTGGAATTCTTCCCATGGTTCTTTGTATTACATGTTAAAAAATTAATTATTAGGTTCTCTCTCAATTATATTTATCGAGTCTTCTAACAATAGACACGGGAGATTATAAAAAGTATTAGGAAAGATTTATTTTTAACAATTTAACCTTATTTTTATTTTAGGAGTGTTTCTCAAAAGCGCTTAATATTTACTTTTCGCTCTTTCACAACGATTTCGAAATCATCAAGTTTTGTTATTTTTCCTGCTTCTATTTGAAATATCTGTTCAGGGTTAACACATTCTGTATGTTCTGGCAGGGTGTTTTTTATTATTTGAATAGTATATAATCCATTTGGTAAGAACGTCATTAAATTACCGTTATTATCAGAAACTACTGTACGTTTAATACTATTATCGTTATTAGCAATCGTAAACCTCAAGCCTTCATATCTATGCTTTGTATTCATGCTGAATTCACCTGCCAAATACTTTACACTACCTTGCAAAGTACCACTCTGCTTTAAAGGAATATTAATCTTGGTTCTGTAACTTTCTATTTCAACTTCCTTCTCATCAAAAGACCAGCTTCTATCGTTAAAAGGTTTCACAATAACATCTCCAAAAGGCACATTCGAGTACCTAATTCTACCCTCTTTATCAGCAATAAACACTTTCCTGTTTAGGCTAATCAAATAATCTTCAGCTGGTTCGTCCCCTTCATCAAACCTGTTATTGGCATTATTATCGTAATAAACCTGTGCAATAACCTTACTTTTCTTCCCGGAATCATGTTGAATATTTCTGAATGTATATCTCATTCCTACCTGAACGTTGTAGGTATTCACCTTATTAACAAACTCATATCTATACCAATAACTATTCATAAAAAAAGAAACGTTTTCCTTTGGCAGCCAATTCATACTTAGGTTAACAGAAGGTACATCTCCCTGATAATTGTCACGGGTAAAATTAATTCCGGATGATAGCATAAACTTTTTTGAGATCTCCTTATTAACAGTAAGTGAAGTAGTGAATCTATAAAAATCTACATCTTGCCGTACCGACATTAAATACTCATACAAATAATAGGCACCTTTCTGATACGTAACATCCATACTCAACCAATCATAAGAGTAGTTTAAGGTAGATTTTGATTGATTTAGAAGATTTTCACTCAATGGATCTTTAAAAAAACCACCTTCAATTGTTCCATACAACGAATGTTTTGTTCTTGCACCTAGCCACCTCCATTGCCAACCCAATCGGTTAGACTTCATACTGGAGGGGAGTGATAAATTCTCATTTGCATAATTTTGCGAATAGGTTGATGAACTTTCACCCTGTAGTCGGTAGTAAATTGAACTTGATAAATTTTTTAACTTTGGTAATGATAAGAACATATTAGCATTACTATATTCCGAGTTATAGCTATAGTTGTGCGTATACGATTCGGGTTCAGTTTTGTTATACCCTATACTACCACTCAGGTTTATATCATCGATTATACTAAAGCTAAAACCCTGTGAGAAGTTGACAGTTCCTTTTCTGCTGCCCGGGAAATAGGGATCACTATAATAACCCGAACCATTTAACATAAGCCTATCAGAAATACTACCTCTGTATCTTACTTCTGCTGCACCAGTAAACTTCTCATCATCAATACTATCATATTCAGCCATTGCCCCATGCGCCGAAATATCAATATTCCAGTTCTTCCCAATATCTGTTTTCCATTTTAGACTGCTCACATGAAAATTTGCCCTCTCATAAAGATTTCGCTGATATAGGTATGAAATCTCTGCACCCTTATTATAACTATTTTTCCCAATCTCACCTTTTGCGTAAATTGAATAGTAGTCACTAAACCAAGAACGCTCACTGAAAAGGTTATAATTCTGGTCAATTGCACCAACGGTAAGCGAGCTACCTTTATCTCCAATAGACAACTTCATATTTGCGCCTCTGCCATACATAGGCAATTCCATATGTTCGCTTAAATTCCCAAAAGTAAATTCACTATCATTTAGTTTATACATTAGAGAAGTACCAGTAGCAACAGGAGCATCCGCTGAACTATATTTATAAATGTTACCCTTCAAATGAATATAGCCGGCGGGAAGATTAAACATCCTACCACCTTGAAGTTGCATCATGCTCGATAACTTATTGTACTGACTATAACTTAGTGATATAGAATTATCGGAATTGACTCTATTTGAAATCAAATCTTGAATTGCATTGATTTCCATGAATTTACTGTTAGTGCTAACGTTCTGCACTACAATATTCTTAGTTCCAAAAAGTTTTTTATCCCTCCCTTTCATTGCAGTAATATGCACCGGAAACTGAGCTTTAAGTAGTAGGTTGCTACTTACAATAAAACTAAAAGTCTGCAATTTCCTAGTCATAGGCTCCACCCTAAGCTTCACCTCTGTAAATTGAGAAATACCACGAATCTCTGGTACGTTAAATACTAAAGTGACATCTTCGGCTAAGTTTCCCAAATTGTTTACTGTTACATTTATTCTAACCGAATCTTCCGGATTTATAAGCATAAGAGGAGCTTCATCAACAACAATGTTGATATTCTCCCGAACCTCCACATTATAATTCATCTCCTTAACTAAAACCGCACCCCTTTTATCGTTTAGGAGTTTATATCTAAATGCTTTTGCTCCTGCACTTAAATCCTTACCTATCACTAACCTGAATGAAAAGAAGCTGCTATCGCCAGGCAAAATGCTAACCTCACGATTACCACTCGAAAGAGTATTTATATCTGACTCTGTTTCAAATTTAAGATCACCCCTTAGTTCTATCTCCGAAAGATTTACAACTTTTACAACGTGGCTAACAACATGCTCATTTATAAACGACTCCCTAACCTCCATCTTTATAGAATCATATATAGAGGTCTGAGCTTTAACACTACTTAAAGTGAAAAGCTGAATTAATATAAATCCTACTAAATAAGGCATATTGTTGTTGCCTTTCATAAACTTAACGGGGTGTAATTTCGTACATTAGCTGCGTACTATAGTTTCTTGAAGGAACATTATATAGTCGCATATCATTAGAACTTGTAGAGTATGTTACATCAAAACTCGAAGTAGTGGCATTAGTAGACTGTCCTTGCAATACAACTCTCTTATTTGTCGACAAAACAACTGGTGATCCACTGCCATCTCTTCCAGACAACTGCAATTTAACAACTTCCAGCGGCAAAGTTTCTCCAGTTTCAGATGTAAAGTTAGAATCTACCGAACGTACTGAAATCTCGTAATCGGTAGTTGCCGAAACTGTTAGTCCATCTTTATAGGTTACACTTTTCCCATTAACATAATCCGCCAAAGAGTTGTATTCAATCTGTGCATTAGAAGCCTCAGTAGTAAAACTAATAGAATATTGATTTTCGGGTGGAGGATTGCCTGTCAGATTATGGAGCTGTACAGTAAATGGACAAACATAAGTGCCTATTACTACATCATTCTGATTATGCAATCTGAATAGCATCTCGCCATAGAAAGAAGTATTCTTCATATTCGACAAATAGCTGCCACCATCTAGAATAAAGTTGAATAACAGTTTCAAACTATAATACCCACTATTAATATTTGAGTAATAGAGTTCAGTTAATGAAGAAGGTACTAAATAAACTTTTGTATTATCTAATATGGTTACCGGTAATACTGGTTGTACAACATTTTCAATTGATTGAATCTTCTTAGGGTTATTACCTGATTCAACAGCATTTGAAGGTTCAAGTCTGACTCTATTAGTCAGCGTTTTATTGCTATTGAAAATAAACGGTGTCACCAACTCAACTGAAATTTTCCAGTTTGGTTCATAAAGATATTTACCATTATATTGTATATGTAACGTTATAGCCTCGCTCATTTGGGCTCCACTATATGTATAAACATTTAAGTGACCCTGACTCCAGCCACTAAGTGTCAACTGTCCATAAGACATTGACACAAAAAGCAATAATATCGATATACTGAATAAACGTTTATTCATATTTAAACTGAAGTTCAGCCGCTTCAAGAGCCGTATCATCACCATAATCAATAATTATTGTAGCGATATAATCTCCTTTATCCAAATCTCTTCTAAAAGGCAACAACATTGTTCTTTCATCTCCCGGAAGTGTATAGAAGATCGATTCCTCAAGCAAAATCTCCTCACCTGTAGTTTGATTAAACAAACTTGTGCTTATAGTTCCATTTGCCCAAATATTGCCTGAATTATTAAAGCCTAAAAGCAAACCACTGTTTTCGGAATCAAAAGAAAGAGCTACAATCTCAATTTTCTTATCATTTGCACTCCTATCGTTGTGATATACTTTAATACCCTGCCTCACATTTACCTTTATGGCAGCACCTTCAGCATCCACTCCATCCACTGCATTCATTTGAGTAACATACACCATTGCAGTATTAACAGAACTGTTGTTGCCCTCTGCCGGAACCGTCATACTAAGAACAATTTCCCTATTCTCACCGGGCTCTAATGTAAAATATGTACCCTCACCAACACTCAACCACGAAGCACATGAGAAATCAAGCGAATCGGGAGGCAACATCACATTATTACCATAATTGTCGTACTTCCAGTCGCCAAAAGTAATCGACAGACTCATCACATGCTCATTACTGATATTGCTAACCAATACCCTTTGCGAGCCTGTTTCACCAGGATTAAGATCATAATATAGCCTTGGAGGCGAAACAGAAATTCCAATCTGCGAAAACAAAGCTTGTGATAATATTAAAAACAAACCTGTAATTAAAACTACGTTTCTCGAACCTCCAAAAACAATTCTATTCCTCATTGCTGTGATACACCTTTTTATATAATCTTCTGTTTAAATAAAAAAGGGAAGGTAAGCTATATAATATCTTCCATCCCTTTTTCTAAATATTTTATAACTGATATTAGTTCGCTGCTATAGTATAGGTAACTTCAG
Source organism: uncultured Proteiniphilum sp. (assembly GCA_964478295.1). Lineage (GTDB taxonomy): Bacteria > Bacteroidota > Bacteroidia > Bacteroidales > Dysgonomonadaceae > Proteiniphilum. Next base: position 5,834 of record CAYZHS010000116.1, read on the forward strand.
TAGTATATACAGTTACATTTTCGCCATGTGCTTTTTCAGCTAAAATATATGTACTAAAATGCTCTGTTTCAAATTTTGCAAATCCTCCTTCAACTACTGTTTCATATTCTTGTGTCTTATTATTGCTATCTAAATAATATACTGTAATTTGTTTTCCATTTAAAGCAGAACTTACCGGAATAGAAACTAAAAATTTACCATTTTCTAATCTTTCAATTGATGCCCCTTTGCTACTTGAA
>CAYZHS010000117.1:0-5993 GCA_964478295.1 uncultured Proteiniphilum sp.
GCATAATTTAAAAGGTGAGAGAAATACAAGGTTTTTAGCTGCTGAACCGGCATCATGTCCCAAACTAACAAGAGGTAAGTTTAAATATGATTTTGGTGACGAAACTGGCTATACACCACTTATTCCCATGTACACTCTCGGCAACAAATTTACACCTGCCAATATTCATGCAGGTGGGTTACGTTACCATGGCGCTGGAAGCATTGTAAGTCAACTTCTTAAAGATGGGTATGTGGAAGCAGAAGCTTTCAAACAACTTGATACTTTTGAAGCCGGGGTCCTATTTGCACGTACAGAGGGTATTGTACCAGCTCCTGAATCAAATCATGCAATTGCAGCAGCTATTAAAGAGGCATTAAAAGCGAAAGAAGAAGGGAAAAAGAGAGTGATTTTATTTAATTTATCTGGACATGGTCTTGTGGATATGACCGCTTACGACCAATATTTAGCAGGGGACCTTACTAACCATGAAGTTACTGATGAGGAGATTAGTAAGTTTTTATCCTGATTTTTTTGAGCATAATTACAACGATTATCTTCAAAAAATAACATAAATAATTTGGATTATATAGTTTATAGAATTATCTTTGAAAAGATAAAATGATAGAGTTACTGCCGCATTGGTCGATTGGGAAACTCATCAATTACATTATACAAACCGAGACAAGTTCTTGATTTCGATGGCGGGCCGCATCCTTCGGGATTCCGATTTATCGGAACAGCGGATTACAAAGATACCAAGACACTCAAATCCTGTCAAAAGGAGTTTCGACTTATTCCACCGATGCGGCTTCTTATAAAAAGCAGATTTGCAACAGATTATATCAGTTTGCAGTCTGCTTTTCACTTTATATAGAAATTTAAGATGAGCCTGTTGAAAAAATATTGGGAACTGTTTTTGGTATTCTTCAAAATAGGAGCCTTCACTTTTGGTGGAGGTTACGCCATGATACCCCTAATGAGAAATGAGGTAGTGACCAAGAAGATGTGGCTAAACGACGACGAATTTATGGATATGCTGGCGTTAGCGCAATCGGCTCCCGGTCCGATCTCTTTAAACATTGCCATATTTGTTGGTAACAAGCGACTGGGCATAAAAGGCAGTCTGTTTACTAGTGCAGGCATTATCTTACCTTCATTTATTACTATACTTGTAATTGCTGTTGTTTTCACTCAGTTTAAAGATAACCCCGTTGTAGAATCGGTATTTAAGGGTATAAGACCTGCAGTGGTGGCACTAATTGCAGCTCCTCTGCTAGGGTTGGGGAAGTCGGCGGGAGTGCGACTAAAAAATATCTGGATTCCAATTATTGTGGCCCTTGCAGTGTGGATACTAAAAATATCGCCTGTATATATAATTCTGTTAACAATCGTACTGGGAATATCATATTATCTATTTATTAAACATAAAATGAAACGATAATGGAGTTAGCAGAACTATATATTGCACTTTTTGTGACGTTCCTGAAGATTGGACTGTTTGGCTTTGGTGGCGGCTATGCGATGCTGCCTCTTATAAAGGCCGAGGTGGTTGATTTGCATGGCTGGATTTCGGTGAGCGATTTTACCGATATTGTTGCTATTTCGCAAACTACACCCGGACCGATTGCATTTAACTCTGCTACCTATATTGGTTATACAGCTGTTACTGATATGGGATTTTCTACTATGCAGGGTGTGTTGGGCTCGGCAATCTGCACACTGGCAGTTAGTATACCTTCGCTTATTATAATGACAATTATTTGTGCTTTTTTCTTTAAGCTTAAAGAAAACCCGATTATGCAAGCAACGCTTTCGGCATTAAAGCCGGCAATAATAGGATTGATTGCTGCTGCAGCTTTAATGCTTATGAACAACTACAATTTTATTGATTATAAAAGTTGGATTATTTTTGGTGTTGTGATGATAGCATCAATAAAAAAGGTTGATCCGATATTACTTATATTTCTGTCGGGTGTAGCGGGTGTTCTGCTATACCCTCCCGCAATATAAAAGAGTGCTTTACGCTAACCCAATGCTTTACGCTTAGCCCTATTATACAGTTTTCTGATAAGCAAGACGCTCAGCACCATCAAGCAGATAAATGATACCACAATATTTAAAATCGAGTTTTGCAAGTATGTTTTGCATTACTTTATTATCGCGATGTGTATCTACCCGAACATTATTAATTTGAGTAAAGGACCAGTTAAAACAAGCCTCAGCAACCCCCTTCTCTATACCTGAAGAGGCTATACGGTGAATTGTGCCATACTCATCGTTGTTTAGCCACTCACCCTCATATATCTTCAGGTATGTTGGATCTTCGCCTATAATTAAGCAGAAAGTGCCTGCTATCACCTCTTTATCGTTCTCTACAACATAGCTGTGCCCGGCGCGAACCTCCTCCTCGATAAGTTTTTGTGACGGATATCCGTTTATCCACTGACCCTCATTACCTGTGCGTCGCATAAAATCTCTTGCAGATTCATAGATCTCCATCACAGCAGGTATATCAGAATATGTAGTTAAACGAATATTAGTTATCACAAAAATATATATTAATTATAAAAACCACTTATCACTCTTTTGCTGAAGAGGACTTCTTGGTTGTTGTTGTCTTCTTTGCAGCTGTAGTTTTCTTTGCCGTAGTAGTAGTTTTTTTGGCAGTTGCAGACTTCTTAGCTGTAGACTCCTTCTTAGTTGAAGTGGTCTTTTTAGCTTTTGTCTTTTTGTCCTTACCACCTTCTGCTATTATCTTCTTACAATCTTCGAGAGTCAACTCTTTAGGATCGGTACCTTTTGGTATTTTAAAATTATCTTTTTGATATTTAATATATGGACCATATCTACCGTTAAGAACCTCCACCTCCGGATCCTCATCGAACAGTTTTATAATCTTCTCTCTATCTTTCTTCTCTTTTTCTTCGATAAGCACAATTGCCTCATCGAGCTGTATTTCAAGTGGGTCTACTCCCTTGGGAAGAGATACAAATTTACTATTGTGGCGAATATAGGGACCAAAACGACCAACTCCAATAACTACATCTTTCTCTCTGAACTGACCTAGATTTCTTGGCAATTCGAACAGTTTCAGCGCCTCTTCAAAGGTTATTGTCTCTATAGATTGCGTTTTCTGCAGAGAAGCAAAAACAGGTTTCTCCTCTTCTTCGGTTGTTCCTATTTGTGCCATTGCGCCATAGCGACCAATCTTAACCGATATCTGTCTTCCCGTTTTAGGATCCACGCCCAGCACTCTTTCGCCTGCTTTATGCTCCATACGCATATTTGCAGTTTCTTCAACTATTGGATGAAAAACTTTATAGAAATCGGCAATAGACTCATTCCACCTGGCCTTTCCTTCTGCAATCTTATCGAAGTCCTCTTCTACCTTTGCAGTGAAATTATAATTGATGACTGTTGGAAAATATTCAACAAGGAAATCATTTACCACAATACCGATATCGGTTGGTATAAGTTTGTTTTTATCGGCTCCTGTTATCTCTTTTTTAACAGTGTCTTTAATATCACCTTTCTTAAGGGTTAAGACATTATATTTTCTCTCTACTCCCTCGATACTGCTCTTCTCAACATACTCTCTATTAATAATTGTTGAGATTGTGGGTGCATAGGTAGAGGGACGACCAATACCCAGCTCCTCCATTTTTCTTACCAATGCTGCCTCAGAATAACGAGCAGGACGCTGAGTAAATCGCTCTGTTGCTATGGTTTCGAGCATATCAAGCATCTCTCCCTCTTTCATTGGAGGCAGTATTCCCTCCTCTTTCTCGCCATTTTCATCGTCAGTACCTTCAAGGTAAACCCTCAGGAAACCATCGAACTTAATAACCTCGCCGGTGGCAACAAACTTACCCTCAGAGTTAGAGATTGAGATATTTGCAGTTGTACGCTCCAGTTCAGCATCTGCCATTTGAGAAGCAATAGTTCGTTTCCAAATAAGCTCGTAGAGCTTTTTCTCCTGTGCAGTTCCCTGAACTTCATGCTCATTTATAAATGTTGGGCGTATGGCCTCGTGAGCCTCCTGTGCACCTTTAGATTTAGTAGTGTATTGACGAACCTTGTGATACTTTTCGCCATACTGATCAATAATCTCGCTTTTTGCAGTACCGATGGCTAGTCCCGACAGATTTACCGAGTCAGTACGCATATATGTTATCTTTCCCGATTCATACAATCTTTGCGCAACCATCATGGTTTGACCAACCGAAAAACCAAGCTTGCGAGAAGCTTCCTGCTGCAAGGTAGAGGTTGTAAATGGAGCGGCCGGAGTTTTCTTGCCGGGACGAGTAGCAACATCTTCTATTTTAAATTCTGAACTCTTTAGGCTCTCCAGCAATGCCAGAGCCTCCTCTTTGGTTTTCAGTCGCTTATTATACTCCGCTTTAATCTCATAGAGGTGTCCATCTTCTTCTTTTGTGAAGATTGCAACTATACGATATGCAGCCTCTGCTGTAAAATTCTGAATCTCACGTTCGCGTTCAACTATTAAACGAACGGCAACCGACTGTACGCGACCGGCCGAAAGTGCCGGCTTTATTTTGCGCCATAATACCGGCGAGAGCTCAAAACCAACTATACGGTCGAGCACTCTTCGTGCTTGCTGAGCATCAACTAGATTTTGATCTATCTTTCTGGGATTTTTTACTGCCTCTTGAATAGCATTCTTGGTAATTTCATGAAATACTATCCTTTTGGTATTCTCCTCTTTTAAATCTAATGTTTCGAAAAGATGCCATGCAATTGCCTCCCCTTCGCGGTCCTCATCAGATGCTAACCAAACAATATCAGCTTTACCTGAAGCAGCCTTAAGTTCAGATACAACCTTCTTTTTATCTGCAGGCACTTCATATATGGGCTCGAAATTATTCTCAATATCTATACTAAAATCTTTCTTCTTAAGATCTCTTATATGCCCGTAACTAGACATAACTTGAAAATCTTTGCCAAGAAATTTTTCAATTGTTTTAGCTTTAGCAGGGGACTCAACGATTACCAGGTTCTTTTCCATCAAGACAGTTTTACTACTTTAAACATATGGGCTGGGTTGCCCATTTTGGGTGCAAAAGTAGTAATTTTGTGTAAGGAACTACAATTTTTTCAGAAATTCCTTGATTATTAAGGTATTTTTATATGATTATGTTTTGCGTTACTCTTCTATTTCAACACCATAAATTGATGTTAGCATTTCGGTGAGCTGTGGTGAGAGTGAACGGCGGATTATAAGCTCCATTCTGCAAGACTCTCTGAAATCTTGAGTCCACTTAACCGACTCAAACTGCTTTAGCACACGCATAACTTCATTAAGCAATATATATTCGAAATGAATATTTATTTTATCATCTATAGTCTTTTCAATAATTTCTGCATTTGCAATAGCATCAGATGCCGCCTCCTTATATGCTCTGATCAATCCTCCGGTACCCAACAATGTTCCTCCAAAATAACGCACAACTATAACTAACACGTTGGTTAGTTCCCAGGAGTTTATCTGACCTAAAATTGGCTTACCTGCGGTACCGGATGGTTCACCATCATCATTTATCCTAAAATCATCCCTTTCGTGTCCCAGCATATAAGCCCAGCAGACATGCCTTGCATCATAATACTTTTTTCTGTACTCATCTAAAATCTCTTTAGTATCATCGACACTGCTAATGGGAAAAATATAAGATATAAACTTACTCTTTTTCTCATTAATATACCCTTCGGCAGGCTTAGTTATAGTTTTATATGTATCGTTCAAAACAGCTTAATTTTCTATACCAAAAATACAATATTACACTATCATATACAAATTTGGGTTTCGTGGTGAAACATTTATGATAAAAAACAGCGACACTTTAAAATAAAAGCATCGCTGTTTAAAATATCAATCTATCTGTTTTATCTTAGCATTTAGAAGCACCACAATTGCGGCACTTGAGACACCCCTCTTCATAAACAAGAGTTTCATGTCCACACACAGGACACTTCTGCCCCTTTGCCTCAGTTTC
>CAYZHS010000118.1:0-2731 GCA_964478295.1 uncultured Proteiniphilum sp.
CTTATGTGGATGGTCAGGTATTGGTGATGCATGATATGCTGGGACTTAATAAAGGCTTTTCACCTAAATTCCTTCGTCGCTACGCCAATCTATACGATATTATAACAGAAGCTGTAGGAAGTTACATAAACGACGTCAAATCGTCTGATTTCCCTTCAAAAGATGAGAGTTATTAAACTAAAGTGTTTTATTATTAGAGACCGCTAAAGATCTTTATAGTTAGGAATTTCTGTGAGGAATTCGTAAGATTGTTTCTCGTAGTCCATTTTACAACAATAATGGTTAACTCCATTTGAAACAACAATATATTGTACCTTAAGAACAGTGTTATAACGAACTACTTGATCAAATACATTTTGATTTATAGGTACATTTGATTCTTTATATTCAATAATCATTAGCGGATCGAGTTGTTGGTTGTAAACTACAGTGTCACATCTTCGTATTTGAGAATTAAGTTTTATGCCAGCCTCATTTGCCATTAACGATGCCGGATAATTTTTATCAACTATAAGCCAATTAACAAAATGTTGACGAACCCATTCTTCTGGAGTCAATGTAATATATTTACGTCGCAGAGAATCATAAATCTCCATTATTGAGCCTTTTTTTCTGATTTTTGCATCGTAAGAAGGCAGGTTTAATGAGTACATATTGTATCTTTGTTTACATAGTGAACCGTAGTAGCAACAAAAATAGATCTTTTTTATGAGAACGAAACAGGAAATTGTGGAGAATTGGCTCCCACGTTATACTAAAAGAGCATTAAAAGATTTCACAAAATATATTCTGCTTACAAATTTTCAAAAGTATGTGGAGATATTTGCAAATCACTTTGATGTGCCAATTGTAGGTGCTGATGCTAATATGCCAAATGCCTCGTCAGACGGAATAACTATTATTAATTTCGGTATGGGTAGTGCTAATGCAGCTACTATAATGGATCTGTTGAGTGCTGTACAGCCAACGGCCGTACTTTTTCTTGGAAAGTGCGGGGGATTAAAAGCTAGCAGTGAGTTGGGCGATTATATTTTGCCAATTGCCGGAATTAGGGGCGAGGGAACATCAAACGACTACTTTCCACCTGAAGTGCCTTCTCTTCCTGCATTCAATATATTAAGAGCTGTTTCGTCGAATATAAGGGACTTTGGCAGGGATTACTGGACTGGTACTGTTTATACAACAAATAGACGTGTATGGGAGTATGATGATGAATTTAAGAGCTACTTAAGGATGATTAGGGTATTGGCGGTTGATATGGAAACAGCAACGCTTTTTACTTGTGGTTTTGCAAATCATATATCTACTGGCGCGCTTCTGCTTGTGTCAGATCAGCCACTAATTTCGACAGGTGTAAAGACCGAAGAAAGTGATAAATTAGTAACTGAGAAATATGTGGAGGAACATGTAAAAATAGGTATTAAATCACTCTCATCAATAATTAATAATAGTTCAACCATAAAACATCTAAGGTTCGATTGGTAAAAGTTATGTCAGCAAAATCTACAAAATCTGATTTCGATAGTATACGAAGAGAGATACTAAGCAGGAAATTCGCACCAGTATATTTATTTATGGGCGAAGAATCGTATTTCATAGATGTACTAACAGAACTTCTTACTGATAAAGTACTGACAGAAGACGAGAAGGACTTTAATTTACTCACTTTTTATGGAATAGATTCAGATGTAAACGAAATAATTGCTGCTGCACGTCGCTTTCCCATGATGGCAGACTATCAATTAATAATAGTAAAAGAAGCACAGAATCTCGATAAATTTGAACTGCTCGATTCATATCTTAAAAAACCATTGCCTTCAACTGTATTAGTATTGAACTATAAGCATGGTAATATCGATAAACGTAAAGCAGTAGTTAAAAAGATTGCAAATATTGGTGTAATATTTGAATCAAAAAAACTATATGACAATCAGATACCTGCTTTTATAACTTCGTATCTAAAAGAAAGAGAAATTGGCATTGATGTAAAATCGGCACATATGCTGTCGGAATTTGTAGGAAATGATATTAGCAAGCTTATACCTGAATTACAAAAACTAGAGGTTTCTTTACCAGCAGCTCCTTCAGTCAGGCGTATTACAGCCGATTTGATTGAGAAAAACGTAGGAATAAGTAAAGAATATAATAATTTTGAGCTAATAAGTGCTATTGCTTCTAAAGATATACAGATGACTAATCGTATTGTTAACTTCTTTAGTAAAAACTCAAAGAACTATCCTATAATGGCTACAGTGGCAGTTCTGTTTAACTACTTCAGTACTCTTTTAGAGTGCTTTTGGCTGCCAAGAAAAGATGAACAGAGTGTAATGAACGCTCTTAATTTAAGATCTAGCTTCTTTGCGCGCGACTATATGGCGGGAATAAAAAATTATAATGCCAATAAAGTGATAAATATTATTTCAGCTCTCAGAATAGCAGATTCACGCTCTAAGGGTGTAGATAATATATCTGCATCACAAGGAGAGTTACTTAAAGAGCTGGTATATAAAATTCTACACTAGAATGTGATATCTGCTTTGTTTTCGGTTGAATATAGATTAATTATTTAACCAATTAATGATTTTATCACTCATTGGGCTCTCTTTGGGCATCACTACATCTACTAATCGTCCTTCTTCATCTATCATGAACTTTTGAAAGTTCCATGTAACTTTTTGGTCTATTTTGCCGTTTTCCGACTTATTGGCCAACCACTTATATAAAGGGGCTT
>CAYZHS010000118.1:2741-5936 GCA_964478295.1 uncultured Proteiniphilum sp.
AAGGTTACACCATAGTTTAAAGTGCAAAACTCCATTATCTCGGTATTAGTTCCGGGCTCCTGTCCCATAAAATTGTTTGCAGGGAAGCCAATTATAACAAATCCTTTATCTTTATATTTATCATATAATGCTTGCAGATCTTTATATTGTGGGGTTAAACCACATTTAGACGCAACATTAACTACTAATACTTTTTTACCTTTTAATGTGGCTAAATCGAAATCTTTTCCATCAATATCCTTTACTATAAAATCATGTAATGTCTTAAATGTATTCATATTGTTTTTGTTTTCATTTTTATTATCGGTTTGGGCGGTACATTGAAAAGCAATAATTATAAATAGTAACGCCAGCGAAAGTTTAGTAAATTGCTTCATATTATATCATTTTATATTTGTTTTCTATCTCTATGTTAATGCATCTACGTTTAAACGAAATCGAGTAGCAATCTGTTCACCGAAATATATGATATTCTAGTTGAGTTAACTACAAATGGAAAATATCTGATTTTCATTTATAACAAAAAGCACTTAATTATTCAATTGAAACCTACATTTGTGAATATTAAATAATTTTTGTACAAAACAATCAACATGCAGATTACATATGAACACTATTATAGTATACATATGTATCCACAGTGGTTTATTACATATGTAACAAACATAATTATATCTTTAAGTAGCATCATTTACATAACTTAATCCTCCCCTTTAACATACAGATAAAACGATAAATATTAGATGTTATATCTATATATATCATAATTTTATGGCTTATTAGTTAAGTAATGAATTATATTTTAACTCTAATATTGGTCGTTATTTGTACTTATAGTTAATAATTGAGAAAACTAGAACACTAATATTCTATTTATCAGATTATTATATTATTTAATTAAATTGATAGTTTATTATATATATATCGTGATTACATTTGTTTTAATACATCTGTAAACAGAATGTTATCGAGCTATATACAATTGTACTTTACATTTCTAAACAACTACTATTTTCTTTTGTAAATATTATGTATTACATTTGTATCAGCCTTTTTATAAGGATTAACAATTAGAAAAGTATAGAAACACCTAAATATTAGTTTATATGAAAGACCGTATAAGGCTTATCATGGAAAAGGAGAACCTCACTCCTGCTAAATTTGCAGACAAGCTCGATATTAACAGAGCAGTGATTTCTCATATTCTAAATGGCAGAAATAATCCTAGTCTGGATGTTGTAACTAAGATCTTAGAGTTAATGGATCATATAAACCCTGAGTGGCTTATTAAGGGCAGTGGGAATATTTACAAAGATGGTGTTGATTCGGGATCTATAAGAAATGAACCGGACTTATTTATGCAGGAAGAGAAAATTCACGGCCAGAGGTCGGATATAAACGATTATGCTCTGGATTCAGGACTTAAAAGCGCATTTATTGAGCCTCAAATATCAGATAATAAGGCTATTGAGACACATAAAAAGAATGACAGGAAAATCACTCAAATAATTATTTATTATAACGATAATACTTTTGAGAAATTTACTCCATAAGAATTAACCTAACGGATTTTAATAATTACATATTTATATTAATAAATTGAAAATACTACTTTATTTGTATCTCTAATTAATATCTTTGATTTAATGGAATCTACTTGAGCATAAAACAATTTCACTGATTCTGCATAACTTAAAAAGACCTGCTTATGCCTGATCCAATTTCTGCTCCTAAGCCTTCATTAAAACTGATAGATGCAATAGTATTAATTATTGGTATTGTAGTAGGTGCAGGTATATTCAGAGCACCATCTGTAGTTGCCTCTAATACACCCAACGAATATTGGTTTTTAGGAGTATGGATATTAGGAGGCATTATTTCAATTATTGGTGCACTTTGTTATTCCGAACTCACATCTTCGTTTCCAAATGCAGGTGGTGATTATCACTTTTTGAAACTAGCCTTTGGTAAAAAATTCTCCTTCCTCTTTGCCTGGTCGCGTATAACCATAACACAAACTGGTTCCATTGCCATTCTAGCATACATTGCCGGCGATTACCTAACTAAACTGTATCCTATTGGTGAATTATCATCAACATATTATGCACTTACTATTATAATATTGCTTTCTCTTTTCAATATTCTTGGAATACAATTTGGAACAGGTATTCAAAAGCTGCTTATTACACTGCTATCATTAGGTATACTTTTAATAGTGATAACGGGACTTATGACCGAACCATTATCAAACATCGTAGTAAGTGACACTGTTGCTGATATTAATCATTCGTCTGGTGCTGCAATTAGTCTTGCACTAATTTTTGTATTACTAACTTTTGGTGGATGGAATGAAGCAGCATATATCTCTTCAGAATTAAAGAGTGGCAGTAAAAAGATGACTCTCGTTATGGTTGTAAGTATACTAATTATTACAATACTTTATTTGCTTATAAATATTTCGTTTCTCCGTGTTTTAGGAATTGAGGGTATAGCTGAATCAGAAGCGGTTGGAGTAGATATGATGAGTGCAACCCTTGGTGAAAAAGGAGTATTGCTGATTGGCATTATTGTTGTTTTATCTGCACTAACCTCACTTAATACAACTATTTTTACAGGTGCACGAACTAACTATGCATTAGGAAAGGATTTTAAAACACTTTCATTTTTAGGCAAATGGAATGGAGAACGATCGGCACCGGTAAACTCACTTTTACTGCAAGGTGTAATTGCAATAGTATTAGTAGTTCTTGGTGCATTTACAAGGAATGGATTTGAATCGATGGTTGACTTCACTGCGCCTGTTTTCTGGTTCTTCTTTCTTTCTACCGGAATCAGCTTATTAGTTCTTCGAAAAAAACACCCCAACATTACCAGACCATTTAAAGTGCCACTTTATCCATTAACACCAATCCTTTTTATTATTTTCTGTAGTTATATGCTCTATTCAAGTTTAAGCTATACTGGCATCGGATCATTTGTTAGTGTAGCACTACTGGTAGCTGGCTGGCTTTTTTCTCTATTATTCAGAGAAAAAAAGAATGCGTAATATCTAAAAACACTAAGTTTATCTAAACTATATTAAGCAATCATCTGTTTATCAATAAGATTGACTAACAGGCATAAGCCACATAACTGTTTTAAAAACTATATAATATGAATCGATTTAGTTATTCCCTAATTTTATTTTTCATATCA
>CAYZHS010000119.1:0-5932 GCA_964478295.1 uncultured Proteiniphilum sp.
ATTAATACTATTTGAATATCAGTTCCACATATAGGCTATCAGATACCTTTTCACCATCGGCAGTTCTGAATGATAAATATGAATGAATTGTATCTCCATGCCATGCAGGTGGCATTTGCAATAGTGCAACTGAGTTGGATCTTTGTGATGCACAAATATTGTAATTAGCCTCTTTTTTAGTGGAGTTATATGCAAGCACCATTACCAAGTTGTTTGAACTAGCATTTTCATCTAATATTGAGTCCCAGTTAAATTGTATTTGTCTGTTAATTATTTCTGCTTTAATACCGGTGGCAGAAATTAGAGAACCGCGAGAAACCAATACTTTCGAAAAATCCAACTCTATATTATCGAATTTTTCAGTTGTTGCATTTTTCATAATATATGATGTTGCTGCATTAAATGCTGTGTTTCTCCCAGTTGAACATTCTTTATAGCCAATTCTTATGTATGGAGTTATAGTTTTCAAAAATTCCATCGTTACCGAGAATTTGCTTCGTTGTTTCACTTGCCCTTTTGTTCTGGGATTATTTATTTTGCTTGGTAAACTTCTTATGTAATATATGTCTCTCCAATACGCACCAACAACATTGCCCACCTTTCCGGTGATGCCTCCATTAATTCCTTTTATTAAACGACCCATAGCTTTTAATTTTCTTAATGTTAATTAATTGTATGGATTCAAAGGTCGATGTTTATAAAAGGAGAAACAAAAAACGGTCAGTTTGTCGCTGTTTGGTACGGTTTGTCGCTATATTGTCGTCTTTTGTTACAAATGGTGCGGTTTGTCGCGTTTTGGCACCATTTGTCGTCTAAACATACATTATACACAGGTTATAAATAAGGTTGTGCTAATTGTTACCAGGGCTTTACTTTGCTCTGTTGCAAAAGGAGTTCATAAGAGCGAGGTAAGGACAAAGTAAGATCAAATCAAGAGTAAAGTAAATTGAGTTGATATGATTTTTTTACTTAATTATCTCAGCAAAATCATCGATATTTTCATCAACATATTGGGCAATAATTAATGTCTCTTCCTCTTCTATATAAAAGAATTTTTCTTCAAGCTCATCAAATTGCTCAAACTGTTCGTACATAGCCATGAATTCTTCTTCAGTAGTCTCTCGCTCTAGCTCTGCACGGTGTTTTTCATATATATCCTTGGCTTTGTATAATATCTTTGAGAAGCCTTTTGCTCCCATAAGTTTAAGCGACTTGGCCGTTGGATTATCGAGAATATATCCTCCATAACCGTTTTGTATTAATTGAACAAAACCTCCTTCATTTATCTCTTCTATAAAAAAACGCAAAGCCAGAAGGGTATGTTGATATCCATTGAGCATTTCGATATTGTCATTTGTAATATCACCACCAAGTGCTTCGAGATATGTATCAGTGAATAATTTTAGAAATTCATCCATGCCTTTCTCGGCTGCTTCAATTATTTTCGACTCCTCAATCTGTATCATATTGTTTTGTTGTTATTTCGAGAACAAAAGTAAAGGTTTATTATGGAAAAAATGGTACATTTGTCTGAAATAACCTATTGAAGTTTAAATTTAAAATTAGTGTTAATATGAAGGTAAAACCTTTTAGGGGTGTTCGTCCCCCAAGAGAGCTGGTTAAAGATGTGGCGTCGCGTCCATATGATGTTCTTAACTCTGAAGAGGCACGTAAAGAGGCAGAAGGCAATGAGAAGTCGCTTTACAGAATTATTAAACCTGAAATTGACTTTCCTGTAGGCAAAGACGAGCATGATGCAGATGTCTATGATAAGGCAGCAGAGAATTTTAAGATGTTTTGTGACAACGACTGGTTGGTGCAAGATGAAAAAGAACTCTATTATGTTTATGCGCAGACTATGAACGGCAAAACACAGTATGGGCTTGTTGTTGGTGCAAATGTAGAGGATTACATGACAGGTAAAATCAAGAAGCATGAGCTTACCCGTCGTGACAAGGAAGAGGATAGAATGAAACATGTTAGAATTACTGATGCTAACGTAGAACCAGTATTTTTTTCTTATCCCGATAATGATGTGATAAACAGGGTTGTTGAAAAAGTGATACAGTGTGAGCCTGAATATGATTTTGTATCTGTTGATGGAGTAGGGCATCATTTCTGGCTAATTGATAATGATAGTGATATAAAAACTATAACAGAAACATTTAGCGAAATTCCTGCACTCTATATTGCAGATGGTCACCATCGCTCAGCTGCGGCAGCTCTAGTGGGTGCAGAAAAGGCTAAGAATAATCCAAATCACACAGGTGATGAGGAGTATAATTATTTCATGGCTGTTTGTTTTCCTGATAGTCAGCTAACCATAATTGATTATAATCGTGTTGTAACCGATTTAAATGGATTAACTCCCGATGAGTTTCTGAAGAAGTTGGAAAAGAATTTTATTGTAGAGCCAACCGGGTCTGAGATCTTGAGACCAAAGGATTTACACAACTTCTCAATTTATCTGGATGGACGCTCGTTTAGCTTAACTGCTAAACCGGGTACTTACGACGATAACGATCCTATTGGTCAGCTTGATGTTACTATTAGCTCTAACCTGATATTGGATGATATTTTGGGTATAAAAGATTTAAGAAGCGATAAACGTATAGATTTTGTGGGTGGAATAAGAGGCTTAAATGAACTGAAAGATAGGGTAGATAGTGGAGAAATGGCATTAGCTTTAGCTCTTTATCCTGTAACAATGAAGCAGTTGATGGATATAGCTGATACCGGTAATATAATGCCTCCCAAAACAACCTGGTTTGAACCGAAATTGCGCTCCGGACTTGTAATTCATAAGCTGCAGTAATCATTTACGTTTTTTATGATTGAAAAAAGAAATCAAAGTATTAAATTTGCAGTAAATAACCCAAATTTGTAACAATTTAAAAGTAGGTGTATGGCGCATCATGATTTAGACGAACTAGATGAGAAAATTCTCAAAATGATTGTAGATAATGCTAGAGTTCCTTTTTTGGAAGTAGCACGAGCTTGTAATGTTTCTGGTGCAGCCATACATCAACGGGTGCAAAAGCTAACTAACCTTGGAATTATAAAAGGATCAGAGTATATTGTTGATCCCGAAAAGCTGGGGTTTGAAACATGTGCGTTTGTAGGCCTTTTTCTTACATCTCCATCAACTTTTGATTTTGTAGTAAAAGAGTTGGAGAAGATTCCGGAGGTTTTAGAGTGTTATTATACCACTGGGCAGTATGATCTTTTGATAAAGGTTGTTGCCAAGAATAATAAAGATTTACTGCGAATAATTCATTCTGAACTGCAACCCTTAGGGCTGGCCAGAACCGAAACGCTTATAAGCTTTAAGGATGCTTTCAGAAAAAAGATTCCGATAGATTTTACATCAGAGATTTAAGAGAATGGATTTTCTATTCTCTTAAATCTTTCAATGACTTTTATATTTAATTATTGTGACTACACGTAGAAATTTTATCAAGAAAACAGCACTTGGATTAACGGTTGTTGCTGTTAATCCTTGATTTAGAGGTGAATGGTAAAGTTAATTTGATAAACAGTTTATGAACATTATCATGAGAAATAAATTATTGATTGCGACATTTTTTATCTTGTGCGCTTTCGGTATAGAGGCATTGAAGGCAAAAACTTATGAGACCCCTGTAGATTATGTTAATATCTTAATGGGTACTCAATCTGAATTTGCATTGTCTAATGGAAACACTTATCCCGCAGTGGCTCGTCCGTGGGGGATGAATTTCTGGACTCCGCAAACCCGTAAGATTGGCGATGGTTGGCAATATGCTTATACTGATGATAAAATAAATGGTTTTAAGCAAACGCATCAACCTAGTCCATGGATGAATGATTATGGGCAGTTCTCAATATTTCCTATGGTTAACAAGATGGAATTTGATCAGGATAAGAGAGCGAGCTGGTATTCTCATAAGGCTGAGGTTGCAAAGCCATACTATTATAGTGCATATCTTGCCGATTATGATATTACAACCGAAGTGACGCCAACAGAGAGAGCTGCAATATTTCGTTTTACATTTCCCGAAACTGATAGTGCTATAATATTAGTAGACGCATTTGACAGAGGCTCGTCTGCTGAGATTGTGAAGGATAAGAATGCAATAATTGGTTATACCACACGCAATAGTGGCGGTGTTCCAAATAATTTCAAGAACTATTTCGTTATTGTGTTTGATAAGCCGTTTGAGATGGCTCAAATAGTTGCAGATGGCAAGATACAGAAAAATGGGTTAAAATCTGAGTCGAAACACTCCGGTGCTTTTGTTGGATTTTCAACTAAAAGAGGTGAAGAGGTGATTGCAAAAGTGGCATCTTCATTTATCAGTTATGAGCAAGCTTGGTTGAATCTAAATGAGGTGGCAGATAAGGATTTTGATCTGGTGAAGCATGAGGGTCGTAATTCATGGAACGAGGTGCTGAGTAAAATAGAGGTAGAGGGTGGTAACCTAGATCAGAAGCGTACTTTCTACTCTACACTCTACCGTTCAACACTATTTCCAAGAAAGTTTTATGAGATAGATGCTGCAGGAAATGTGGTGCATTACAGTCCATATAATGGCGAGGTTTTATCTGGTTATATGTACACTGATACTGGCTTTTGGGATACATTCAGGGCATTGTTTCCTCTGCTGAATCTGGTTTATCCGTCGGTTAATCAGGAGATACAGGAGGGACTTGTAAACACATATAAAGAGAGTGGGTTTTTGCCTGAATGGGCAAGTCCGGGTCACAGAGGTATTATGATTGGAAATAACTCAGCATCTGTGGTTGCTGATGCCTATTTAAAAGGGTTGAGAGGATATGATATAGAAACACTCTATGAAGGTATGTTACATGGAACAAAGAATGTTCATCCAAAGGTTTCGTCAACTGGTCGCTTAGGTCATGAATATTACAACACTTTAGGATATGTGCCTTATAATGTTGGTATAAATGAAAATGCTGCAAGAACGCTTGAGTATGCTTATGCCGACTGGACTATATATAAGCTTGCAAAAGAGTTGAACCGACCTCAAAGTGAAATAGATCTGTTTGCAAAAAGGAGTCAGAATTACAGAAATCTATATTCGCCTGAATACAAGCTGATGAGAGGGAGAAATAAAGATGGTACATTTCAGTCGCCTTTTAGTCCCACCAAATGGGGAGATGCATTTACAGAGGGAAATAGCTGGCACTATACCTGGTCGGTATTTCATGATACGCAGGGACTTATCGATTTGATGGGGGGAAATAAAGAGTTTGTAAATATGCTCGATTCTGTATTTAAAATGCCTCCTGTTTTTGATGATAGCTATTATGGGTTTCCTATTCATGAGATCAGAGAGATGCAAATTATGAATATGGGGCAATATGCACATGGTAATCAGCCAATACAGCATATGATTTATCTTTATAATTATGCAGCCGAGCCATGGAAGGCTCAATATTGGGTGCGTGAAGTGATGGATAGACTTTATACTCCCAATCCCGATGGTTATTGCGGTGATGAGGATAATGGTCAGACTTCTGCATGGTATGTGTTTTCTGCGCTTGGATTCTATCCTGTGTGCCCGGGAAGCGATGAGTATGTAATTGGTTCGCCACTGTTTGAGAAGGCAATCATTCATCTTGAGAATGGGAAAAAAGTAGAGATAGTATCACCTGACAATACTCATTACACAAGATATGTTGAGAAAATTAATTTCAACGGAAAAAAGTACACCAAAAACTTTTTCAAGCATTCAGAATTGATGAAAGGTGCTAAGATTAACTTCAAAATGGACACTGAGCCAAATAAGAGTAGAGGTGTAGCTAAAGATGATGCGCCTTATTCATTTTCAAACCAGCATTAAATGGTTTATGTAGAATAATAAAAAAACCGACCTTCATTGAGAAAGTCGGTTTTTTTGGTAGTTGCGGAGGCAAGATTCGAACTTAC
>CAYZHS010000120.1:0-5921 GCA_964478295.1 uncultured Proteiniphilum sp.
TGGCAATGAATCATCCGGAAGCATTTAAAGCTATAGTTGATAAAGTAAAATAGTGCTGTTGATAGTGCATTATTGAAACGGTTTATGGAAAGGAAGATCTTACGAGGTTTTCCTTTTTTTGTATCTTTGTATCTGTATCAAACGTTACTATCAATAAAAATATAATTTAATGAGAACAATTACCGTTGAGGAACTGGGTCGTATTGAGGAGATAATTAAAGCCTGTAATATATGCTATGTGGGAATGGCAGACAGTAAAGGTATTCCTTATGTGTTACCAATGAACTTTGGCTATAAAGAGGGTGTTATATACTTACATTCTGCACAAGAAGGTAGTTCTGTTTCTATTCTTACAGAGAATCCAAATATTTGTGTTACTTTTTGTACTGATGCAAACCTAGTTTGGCAAAACGAAGAGGTGGCATGCAGCTATAGAATGAGATGCCAAAGTGCAATTTGTCACGGAGAGGTTGTATTTGAAGAGGACTTCAACGAGAAAGTAAAAGCATTGAATATTATAATGAGTCAATACTCCTCAAGAGAGTTTAACTATTCAGCTCCCTCAGTAGAAAATGTGAGAATATGGAAAGTTGCGATAACTGATTTGTCAGCTAAAGAGTTTGGCGTTCCAGGAAAGAAACCCCAAATATTAAGATCCAAATAGCAATAGTATATAAAAACTAAGATAATCACAGCTAATGAAAAAAATTACAATTCTATTTGCATTATATACAATATTATTTTCTGCTTACGCAGTTAATCCAGAGTCTAAAGAGACAGTAAAGCCGGTAGACCTGACTAAAGAGACCTTTTTAGAAAAGGTGTATGATTTTGAGAAGAATCCTGAGGAATGGAAGTATAATGGAGATAAACCGGCTGTTGTTGATTTTCACGCCACATGGTGTGCACCCTGCAGAATTACATCTCCAATATTAGCAGAGCTTGCCGCTGAATATGGAGAAGAGATTTATATTTACAAAATAGATGTTGATAAAGAACCCGAACTAGCTTATATGTTTGGAGCTAAAAGTATACCGATGTTTTTGTTTATCCCAATGGATGAAGTTCCTCAAATGGGGGTAGGGGCACTTCCTAAGAAGTCGTTTCGTGAGGTTATCAATACTTTTTTATTAAAAAAAGATCAGACAACAAAATGATTACAAGTCTGCAAAATTCTTCAATAAAGAATATAGTAAAGCTCTATAAAAGTAGCAAGGAGAGACGAGACCAACAGTTGTTTGTAATAGAAGGGGCTCGTGAATTGTCACTAGCACTGCAAAGCAACTATAGTATTAAATCTGTTTACGTTTGCAGAGAGATGTTTATTAATACAAAATATCCGGATGTACTTGATACACTCCCTGATAATGCAATCTTTGATATATCATCATCAGTTTTTGAAAAGATTGCATACCGTGAGAATACAGATGGTATTGTGGCACTTGCAGAACCCAGACAGCACAGTTTGAGCAATATTAAATTATCAGATAATCCATTTATTATAATTCTTGAGTCGGTAGAGAAGCCAGGCAACCTAGGAGCAGTACTTCGTACAGCAGATGCAGCAGCAGTGGATGCAGTTGTTGTATGTGACAATCAAACCGACCTATACAATCCAAATGTAATACGTTCAGGAGTAGGTTGTTTGTTTACGCTTCAAACAGCTATTTGTAGTTCAGAAGAAGCTCTTGAATGGTTAAAGGCAAATAATATAAATGTTTATGCAGCTGAGTTGAATGGAGCTTCTCAATATAATAAAGTGGATTATACTACGCCCTCTGCAATTGTTATGGGTACAGAAGCTGATGGACTAACCGACTTCTGGATTAATAATGCAAAAGAGCGAATCAAAATTCCTATGAGAGGGAAAATCGACTCGCTCAATGTGTCAGTATCCACTGCCATTATCACTTTTGAAGCTATGAGGCAGCGAGGGTTTTAATCAACTTCATATCCCAAGGTTTTACCTTTGTCAATTGCCGGTACTCCTCGTGTCATCCATGCTGCAGCTGGTTCTCCTTTAAGATAATGATCAAAGAATTGCTGAAGTCTTATTGCCAAGTCTTTACTGTTCTTACGATGTATCAGGTTGTGCGCTTCGTTGTTATACTGAAGCATCCAAACAGGTTTGCCAAGTCGACGCATCGACATATACATCTCTATTCCCTGATACCACGGCACGGCACCGTCATTGTCGTTATGCATTATCAGAAGAGGAGTCTCAATATCATTCACAAAGAAAACCGGAGAGTTTTTGATATATAGCTCCAGCGAGTCGTTTAATGTTGCGCCAATTCTAGATTGAGTTTTCTCATACTGATATTGTCTGCTGCGGCCTGATTCCCACCTTATTCCACCATACGCACTTGTCATATTCGATACTGGTGCACCAGCCCCTGCAGCTTTAAACATATTAGTCTTGGTTACAAGATAAGCTACTTGATATCCTCCCCAACTCTGACCTTGTATTGCCATATTTTCTGCATCTACCCAATCAAATTTTGTCAACTCTTCGGCACCCGACACGACAGAATTATATGCATCCATACCAGGTTGTCCCACTGTGTAGTCTATATCAGGAGTGAACACAATATATCCTCTGCTAACGAAGAATGGAATATTAACAGTTGAGCGGCTTGGAGCAGGGGTTAAGTGTGAGTATAAGTTGTCCGAATGTTTTTCGTAGAAATATATCATAACAGGATACTTCTTTGTTGAATCGAAATCTTCAGGTTTATATAATATTCCCTGAAGAGGCACATTAGCAAATGATGTCCATGAAAATAATTCAGCAGTACCCCAATTATAATCATTAATTTGTGGGTTGATATCCGTTAACTTAGAATAGGACTTCCATAGATTTGCTGTAATATGAAGATCAGGAGAGGTTGTGAAATTACTTTTTTGAAACAGCATTAAATCTGATTCTTTTGCTTTTAACAATCCAGTAAAATTGAATTTGTCCATTAAACGTTCCTGTAAAGGCAATCGTCCGGATTGCTTTAGCGTGTAAAAACCCCTCTCTTTGCTGATGTTATTAAATGCCGATAAAAGTAGCAGGTCGTTCGGTTCAATATATCTTTTATCTCTATCAGTATTTATGTATCTGAAAGTAATTGAGTCGGTGCGACCTTTACCAAGTGTTGCATTTACAGCTTTTTTGTTTTCGCTTGGGTAGATCTTCCATATATCAAACATGTCGTAAATCATAACGAATTCATCATTTTTACCCCATGAGGCTATGCCATATGAACCGGGATTACGGGGGACATCATTTTTTTCATTCCAGAAATTTACTCCAATACCTTCTGTTATGTTTTTAATTTCCCCGTTCCTATTGTCGCGTACAAACCAATCTCTTTCATTATCATCCCACCAATAGATATAATTGCCCATAGGTGAGAACGAAGGTCTGCCGTTAAGTGGTTTGCCTACCTCATCTAATTTCATGTTTGCCAAATTCAGAACATACACATCACTCTTTGATGACAAATCCCATTGGCTTTCCAAGAGATAAGGTATATCTGACCATATTAAAGCAAATTGACCGTTGCCTTCGTCAGAAACAGCAGCATAAGGCATCTGTTCGTTAGCTAATGGGGTGAATTTATCTTTGTATTCAGGATTTATGATTCCTAAATATGTACGACTCTCTTCTCTTTTTAATTCCTTCAATTGTTGTGGTTGTATCTTATGATCCTGCCAGTGCCATATATCTAGCATTGCCATCTCAAAATCGACAATTGTAGTATCTTCAGGCTCTTCTTGCGGAGCTGCGCCAACTAGAATTCTTGTGCCGTTTTCGTTGAAATAAGGTGAGGCATGTTCATTAAAGATCCAGTTATTTGGTAAACCTGAAGAATAACTGTTGGCCAATACAACTGCAGAGTCGGCTCCTGAAATATAGTATCTAATGTCGTAAGATTTTTGTATGTTCTTTGTTGTATCTGCAGTAGCTAAATAAACAAGTTTGTTGCCTTGTTCATTAAACGATAGAGATTTATACTCTAGTGGTTCACTAGAGACAGTAGTCTGGTTATTCAATATCAGATCCTTGAAGATTACTTTAGGTGTGTCGGTTGAGTCCTTTTTATTAGGCTCAATTGTTACAGCAAACGAGTTCCCATACTTGTTGAAAATATGCTCTTTTGCATTTCTGAAGCTATCTTCCTGGTTAGTGAGCAGATTACGTAAGATAAGAATCTCTTTTTGACTGGCACTGTTTTTGACACTATCATTAGTATTTCTGATAGTGTAAGATATATGAGAGTTTAATTCGCTCGCTGTTTTATATGATTTCACGCCAGCTATTTTCTTAGACTCAAATGTGAAATTGTCGATAATTAGTAGCGAATCTTGTTGCATATCCTCATTCTTCTTCTTATCAATACGTGCTTGTCTTCTCTCTGCAAAAGGTGCTTTGATTAGTGCCACTGTCCATCTGCCATCGCTAGATATTTTGTAGTTATTTACCCTTTCAAAGCTCATGCTTTTGGCTGGTTGCGAGTTTTTAGGATTTATCTGCTGAATAAACAGAGTGGTATCTCCTTCCTGAGGAGAGATTTGTGAAGCAACAATATTGCCTTTATCACTTACTTGGCTACTGGTAAGACTTTTCCAGCTGTCATAAACAGTATGGTCAAGTGTTTTTTTCTGAGGAAACAGGTAGTTAGATAGAGTAAGCAGCACAAGAGAAATAAGTAATGTTTTACGCATAATCAAGAAAGTTTGTTTTAAGAGTAGTTGATATATGAATCAACCTAAATTGCGATATTGAACATAGCGAAGATGCAGATTGTTCTATTCAAGTGTAAAGATATAATAAATGATGATAAATAAGATATTTAATATAGAGTTTACTGAAGAATTGGAACTTCAGGAAAGTAGTATAAGTAAGATTAAAGGTATCACATCAGTAGATTACCACAAAAACAGGAGAGGTGTCTCACTATCAATAGACGAAAAGTATGAAGATGATGCAGCGGAGATTATTCAGGATGTAATTTCTGTTATACGTGAGCTGGGTGGTGATGTAATTACAGAAAGAATTACTCGCCCTGTACTTAATATGACATGCGCTGCATGTGCATCGAGTTCACAAAACATACTTTCGTACGTGCCAGGTGTTGTATCTGCATCTGTAAATTATGGCAACGGCAAAGGTGCAATTGAATATATTCCAGGAATTGTTTCTCCTGAAGAAATGAAAAGTTCACTTCAGGAGATAGGTTACGATCTGTTAATTGATGAGGAGGAAGCATCTTTTAAGAATGTAGAACATATTAAAGAGGAGAATTATAAGAAGCTCCGACTCCATACTATTTGGGCTATAATATTGGCGATTCCCCTTACAATAATTGGGATGGTATTTATGAATGCACCTTATGCCAATGAAGCAATGCTAGTTTTATCTACACCAATACTTTTTATATTCGGAAGACGTTTTTTTGTGGGAGCATGGATACAGGCAAAAAGTGGTTCTGCCAACATGGATACTTTGGTAGCACTTAGTACAGGTATTGCCTATCTGTTTAGCCTCTTCAATATGATATATCCTCAATTTTGGATAAGCAGAGGTTTGGAGGCACATGTCTATTTTGAAGCTGCCGGAGTTATTATTGCTTTTATATTGCTTGGCAAAATGATGGAAGCACGAGCTACAGGAAATACATCAGATGCAATAAAAAAGCTTATGGGACTACAACCCTCAACGGTAGTAGTTTTTCGCGATGGCTCACCGGTTGAGCTGCCAATAGCTGATGTAGTTATAGGTGATATTGTGTTAGTAAAGCCCGGAGATAAGATAGCAGTTGATGGAGAGGTGGTTGAAGGTAGTTCTTTTGTTGATGAAAGTATGATTTCGGGCGAACCGATACATGTAGAAAAGAAGCAGGGAGCCAAAGTTTTTGCAGGTACAATCA
>CAYZHS010000121.1:0-5903 GCA_964478295.1 uncultured Proteiniphilum sp.
TCAATAGCTATTGCCGGGGGAATGCCTTTTATGTAATCAACCTCAGGTTTATTCATTCTGCCTAAGAACTGGCGTGCGTATGTAGAAAGACTTTCTACGTAACGGCGCTGACCTTCGGCATAAAGGGTGTCAAATGCCAGTGAGGACTTTCCTGAACCTGAGAGTCCGGTTATAACTGTAAGGGTATTACGAGGTATGCTTACATCAATATTCTTTAGATTATTGACGCGTGCACCTTTTATTTCTATTAGCTTGTGATTGTTCATATCTTAAACATGTCTTTCGTAAATCGGAACTCGCAAAGATAATCACTTTAGACTCTCCAAAAAAGAGAGATACAGTCAAATAAATCAAAATATTTTAATTATTTTTGTTCAAAAATCAGCTAATTACGGTTCCAGGATAAAATCGTGAATATAAAAAGATATTAAGATGACTAGATTTCTTTCCATTTCATTAAGTGAACTTACATTACCGATACATAATCCGGTTCTTATATTTGCAATTCTTTTATTTATTATACTTATAGCACCTATTCTGCTTAAACGTTTTAATGTGCCAAGTATAATAGGATGGATTATAGCAGGTGTAATAGTTGGTCCTTATGGTCTGAACTGGATAGATAGTGCCAATGCAGGTGTTGAAATGTTCTCTTCCATTGGTCTGTTGTATATTATGTTTATTGTTGGACTAGAACTGGATTTTAATGAATTTATTCAGAATAGGAATAAGAGTATAACATTTGGATTTTATACTTTCATAATACCGTTACTTATAGGTTTTCCTGTCTGTTACTATCTTTTGGGATATGATGTAAACGCCAGTTTCATTACTGCAAGTATGTTTTCAACACATACTCTGGTGGCCTATCCAATTGTGAGTCGCTTAGGCGTGTCTCGTAATCAGGCTGTTGCAATTACTGTTGGAGGAACTATTCTTACAGATACCGCAGTGCTTATTATTCTTGCATTAATACTTTCAAATAGTGGAGGGGGACTCGATCTGTTTTTTCTGGTAAGGCTAATAGTTTCGTTAGGATTGTTTTCTGTTTTTATTTTCATGTTGGTGCCAAGAATTGCTAAATGGTTTTTCAAGAGTGCCGACTCAGAGAAGTACACCAATTTCATATTCGTTTTGTTTGTTGTCTTTTTATCAGGATTTCTTGTTGAATTGGGAGGAATAGAGCCAATTATTGGAGCATTTGCCGCAGGATTGGCATTAAACAGGTTAATACCACATTCTTCGGCATTGATGAATCGTATTGAGTTTTTTGGCAATGCACTGTTTATACCCATTTTCCTGATATCAGTAGGTATGCTCGTAGATCTTTCAATTGTTTTTGATGGACCCAGAACGCTTATTGTGGCAGTAACACTTACTGTTGTTGCAATAATAGGTAAATGGCTGGCAGCATATGTAACACAAAAAACATTTAAGTATTCATCAACACAGAGAAACTTGATATTCGGACTAAGTAGTTCTCATGCTGCTGCTACTCTTGCAATTATTCTTGTAGGATATAGAGCAGAGATAATTGATGAGTATATATTAAACGGAACCATTATCCTAATATTAATTACCTGCCTGGTAGCTACCGTCTTTACTCAAAAAGCTGCAAAAAAGATTGCTATTAATGAGGAGAATGAGCCACTTACACCATCAATGTTAGGCGATTTTGCACAGGAAAAGATATTAGTTCCAATAGCCAATCCTTCAAATATTGGCTATCATGTTGAGTTAGCGCTTTTATTAAAAGATAAAAAGTCGGTAAACTCAATATCTCTTCTGGGAGTATTGCCTAATAACGAGGAGGTTGAAAGAAATATTGTAAGTTTTAGAAAACAGTTGCAGGAGTTTATATCAACAGCAACTGC
The DNA here is from genome assembly GCA_964478295.1 of uncultured Proteiniphilum sp. Classification (GTDB taxonomy): domain Bacteria; phylum Bacteroidota; class Bacteroidia; order Bacteroidales; family Dysgonomonadaceae; genus Proteiniphilum. Next base: position 1,875 of record CAYZHS010000121.1, read on the forward strand.
TGCTGAGGTAAATGTAGATATTATAACAACTATAGATCATAATCCTACCGATGGTATTGTTAGAATTGCACGTGAAACAATGACCGATTTGGTAGTGCTTGGCTGGCCAGGTAAGACAGCTCTGTTGGATAAGTTGTTGGGCGATAAGATGAATCTGATTATCAAGAATCTCGATAAGAATATGTTTATATGTCATGTAGAGCAGAAGTTGTTTACACATAAGCGTATTGTAGTTATCTCTCCCCCTCTGGCCGAAAAAGAGTTTGGCTTTTCTCTTTGGGTTAATAAAATAACAAAACTTTCATCAGAGCTCTCAATACCAATCTTACATTTTGGAGATCCTGAAACTAACAAGGCAATATTAAGTCTGAAGAAAGCGGGAAATAGTACTTTCAAACCATTTACCGATTGGGATAATCCCTTGTCATTTTGTGATGAGATAAAAAAAGATGATCTTATTGTATTAATTTCGGCACATGTTGGATATATTTCACATATACCAGTTCTTGAGGGGCTACCCACAAAGCTTGAGAGTCGTTTCCCAAATACCAGTCGCATAGTTGTTTACCCCAAGCAATATATTGCCGAAGATCTACTTGGTACAGAAGATTTTATTTTTACTCCCTAGTTATAATGCCAGACTTAACTGATCTGGCTGAATGCAATTTAGAAACTACTGTTAATTTATAATATGCACAAATTTAGGTGTCTGTTTTATCTTATTTTGATAACTGTTGTCGCTTCTTGTGGTTCGGCGAAAACTACTTTAACTAAACATCCCGATGCGTCTCCTAAAAGGGAGTTTCGTGGTGCATGGATACAAACTGTTGGGCAATCGAGATATCGCCAGATGAATAGTTCTGCAATGAAGCATTATCTGTCTGAGATGATAAGGAAGCTAGATGAGGTGGGTGTTAATGCTGTAATATTTCAGATAAGACCTGAAGCGGATGCTTTTTATAAATCAGATCTTGAGCCGTGGAGTAGATATCTCACAGGAATTCAGGGTAAAGCACCAGATGATCCTGATTTCGATCCACTTGCTTTTATTATTGATGAGTGCCATAAAAGGGGCATGGAGTTGCATGCATGGCTTAATCCATATAGAGTAAAAACCAGTATTAGCAATGTGCTTGCCCCTAATCATATATATCATAGATATCCCGAGCGTTTTGTGCAGTATGGCAACCAGTTGTTCTTTGACCCAGGTTTGCCAGAAAACAGGGCTTATATATGTGAAGTGGTGAGGGATATAGTTTCACGCTACGATGTGGATGCAATTCATATGGATGACTATTTTTATCCATATCCAATTGCGGGAGAATCATTTCCAGATGATAAAAGTTTTAATATGTATGCATCTTCTCAGGGTTTCTCTTCAACGCAGAGGGGCGATTGGCGCCGTAATAATGTAAATCTTCTTATACAACAATTAAAATTGTCCATTGCAGGAACTAAGCCTTGGGTGCGTTTTGGAATTAGTCCGTTTGGTATTTACCGAAACAAGAGGAGTCATCCTGATGGTAGCGATACCAATGGTTTACAGAATTACGACGATCTGTATGCCGATATTAAACTATGGGTAGAGAAGGGGTGGATAGATTATAATCTGCCACAGCTTTACTGGGAGATTGGTCATAATGCTGCAGATTATACTACTTTGCTCCATTGGTGGAATGCTAATAATTTTGAGCAGCATTTATATATTGGACAGGATTTAAAGAGAAGTATAGACAGGAGCGAACTTAACACAAAAATAGATCAGACAAGAGAGATGTCTTTTGTTCATGGCAACTGTTACTGGTACGGATATCAGATTCTTGAGAATTTTGAAGATGTTGCAAATGTGCTTAAGAGTGATATACACAAGTATAAATCGCTTATACCTGCTTATACTCATCTGCATGATGGCAGACCAGAAAGAGTTAAAAAGCTGACTAATGTATTTACAGAAGATATGCATTTTCTTACCTGGGAGCATAATAGAGATAAATTGAACCCCGAGACCGCACAAAAGTTTGTAGTTTATCGTTTCAGAGATGGAGAGAAAATAGATTTAAACAGAGCCGAAAATATTGTAACTGTTACACCTGAAAACTTCTTTGTGCTTCCATATGAAGGAGGAAACAGACGGTATACATATTTAGTTACTTCGTTGGATGCTTTTGGAAATGAATCGAAAGAGAGAAAAATAAAAGTTAGGTTGTAATCCAAAAAGAGTATCTTTGCGCAATATTATATATCACGGTTTTTTAAAGAGGATTATTTAAATAGGATGAAAGAAAACGATATCACTGAAGAGGTGAATGAATCGGAATTAAATTCTGGTGAATTCCCAATGATTGCCAAGACAATGGCCGAGTTGGAAGATGTGTTGGCAGAAGAACTTATTGAACTAGGAGCAAATAATGTGGAGATTGGAACTCGCATGGTATCGTTTACTGGTGATAAATCACTTATGTATAAAGCTAATTTACATTGTCGCACTGCTTTACGCATACTTAAGCCCATTTATAACTTTAAAGCAGAGACTGCAGATGAAGTTTATGAAGCTATAAAGCAGCTTAATTGGGACGATTTTTTATCTTTAGATAAAACATTTTCAATAGATGCAGTTGTCTTTTCGCATATATTCACTCACTCTAAGTTTGTGGCTTATAAGGTGAAAGATGCTATTGCCGACTGGTTTATGGAGAGATACGAAAAGCGCCCATCGGTGAGTGTTTCTAATCCTGATCTAATTTTCAATATTCATATTTCGCATAATAAATGCACTCTATCGCTAGATAGCTCGGGTGAGTCTTTGCATAAAAGAGGATATCGGGTTGATCAAACTGAGGCTCCATTGAGCGAAGTGCTTGCTGCCGGTATGATATTGAAATCGGGCTGGCGTGGAGAATCTACTTTTATCGATCCGATGTGTGGGTCGGGTACAATTCTTATAGAGGCTGCAATGATTGCACTTGGAATTCCTCCAGGAATTCACAGACAACATTTTGCTTTTGAGAAGTGGAAAGATTTTGATAGCGACCTTTTTAGTGATATATATAACGAAGATACAGGTTTAAGAGAGTTGAAGTTCCCAATAATTGGTTCTGATATTTCGGCCAAAGCAATTTCAATAGCAGAGAAGAATATTAAGAATGCGGGACTAAAAAAATATATTGAGTTGAGTGTTAAGCCTTTTCAGCAATACACAAAAGCTCCGGCCGAAAGTGGTGTTCTTATTACAAATCCCCCATACGGTGAACGAATTAAAGTGGAAGAGCTGGAAGTTCTTTACTCATCTATTGGGGAGCGACTAAAGCATGCATTCTCTGGTTTCAAAGCATTTATTCTTAGTTATCATAAAGAGTCGTTTGATGCTATTGGCCTTAAGCACACCAGGCGTTTTTTCCTTTATAATGGTCCGCTAGAATGTGAGATGCGTGAATATGAGATTTTCTCAGGCAAAAGAAATGAACAGCCAAGAGATTCTTCTTCACACTCAAAGGCTAACCGGAGAGATAGTTATCATAACGAAAGGAACTCCAGAGAAGGGTACCGAAGGTCGAGACGCGGAGAGCAAGAAGAAAGCGATAATAAAAACAGAAGAGAGGTAAGCGGAGATCATAAAGACAGAAGACCCAGGGAGAGGAGTGAAAGGGGTACTTCATCCGACTGGAAGCCTCGTGCTTCTAATTCTGAAAATAGAGGTTATAGAGAAAGAGAAAATACCGGAGGACGCTCTTTTGATGCAAGAAGTAAAGATCGCCCAAGAAAACCTTACGGAGAGTCGGGTAAAGAAGGTCGTTCGGGCAGAGATAATAATACTGGCAGAGAGGGCTATTCAGGCAGAGGTAGTTCCTCAGATAGAAAAGGCTTTTCAAGTAGAGAAGGCAACTCAGGCAGAGACAGCTTCAAATTTAAAAAAGAGGCTGGCAAAAGAGGTAGTTTCAATGCCGGCAAACCAAAGAGAGAGGGTGAAGGTGGAAAGAAAGTACTTAAGTTAAGAGGGGGCTCAAGAGATAAAGGGTAAGCTTATAATGG
>CAYZHS010000122.1:0-5837 GCA_964478295.1 uncultured Proteiniphilum sp.
ATGTAACAATGGACTTTAACCACCCGTTAGCTGGAGAAAATATGTATTTCTCGGGAAAAGTGCTTGATGTAAGAGAACCAACTCCAGAAGAGATTGCCGCTTTGTTCTCAGGAGGAGGTTGTAATTGTGGATCCGGGGGCTGTGGGACTGATGAGGGAGGTTGTGGCTGTGGAAGCGAGCATGGTAATGTTAATAGTAATGGTTGTGGTTGTGGCTCTGGAGGTTGCGGTAGTTGTTAACCATTATTTGAGATATCTATAAAAAGATTTATGAATACATTTGGCAAACTGTATAGGCTAACATCATTCGGAGAGTCGCATGGGGCGGCAGTTGGAGGAGTTATAGATGGGTGTCCTCCGGGGTTATTGATTGATGAGGATTTTATTCAATCGGAACTCAATCGTAGAAGGCCCGGACAATCTCGTGTTACAACCCCACGTAAGGAATCTGACAAGGTAGAGTTTTTGTCGGGTATTTTTGAGGGTAAAAGCACAGGTGCACCAATAGGGTTTATAGTCAGAAATGAAAATCAACAATCATCAGACTATAGCAATATTATGGATTCATATCGTCCTTCACACGCCGATTATACTTATCAGCAAAAATATGGTATTAGAGATTATCGTGGAGGTGGTCGCTCGTCTGCTAGAGAAACTATTGCCAGAATTGTTGGGGGTGCAATTGCTAAGTTATATCTTAAGCAATTTGACATCATTATAAAAGCTTATACATCTCAAGTTGGTCATATCTCTCTGGAAAATGATTATAGAATGTATGATCTAGATCTCATAGAGGATAATATTGTAAGATGTCCCGATCCGGAAATTGCAGAATTAATGATTAAACTTATTCAGGAAGTACGATCAGAAGGAGATACTATTGGTGGTGTAGTAACAGCAGTTATAAAAGGTGTGCCGGTAGGATTGGGCGAACCTGTGTTTAATAAGCTTCATGCCGACTTAGGATCTTCGATGCTTAGCATAAATGCTGTAAAAGGCTTCGAGTACGGGACGGGATTTGATGTCTCTAAGCGTGGTTCTGAGGTGAATGACAGTTTTTATGATGACAATGGTATTGTAAAAACTCGTACAAATAATTCAGGAGGAATTCAAGCTGGAATTTCAAATGGTCAGGATATATACTTCCGTGTTGCGTTTAAACCCGTTTCAACAATTCTTAGGGAGCAGAAGACGGTAGATATTCATGGTAAAGATACAATAATAAAAGCACGCGGTAGACACGATCCTTGTGTACTGCCAAGAGCTGTGCCTATTGTAGAATCAATGGCAGCAATGACAATTTTAGATCATTTTCTTATTTCTAAAACATATAGATAAAAGTTGAAATAATCTGATTAAATCAAAAGAAAAAGTTGATGTAGAGTTGAAATTATGAGGAATATATTTATATCTATAGTTCTATTTTTAATTACAGAAATTGTTTCTGCACAACCTAAAATAGTTTATACTGATGAAGATGTTAAAATATTCAATCAATATATATCTTATATCTCAGATGATAATCAGACGCAAGAAATTGATATACTATTAGAGAAAACTGCACTTTTCTTCCTTCAAATACCTTATGTTGCACAGACATTAGAGCATGAAGCTGAAGAGAGTGTAGTTGTCAATCTGCGTGTGTTTGATTGTACTACTTATATAGAGACAGTGATTGCATTAGCAAAAACAGTGCATTCACAAGTATATACTTTCGATAATTTTATCGACAAATTAGAAGACTTGCGTTACAGAGGCGGTGTAGCTGATGGGTATTCTTCGAGGCTCCATTATTTTACAGACTGGCTGTACGATAACGAGAATAAGGGAATTCTTAGAGATTTAACTGTCGAATTGGGAGGAGTTACTATTGATAAGAATTTGAACTTTATGTCTACACATAGAAGTTCATACACACAGTTGAGTAAGGATGAAAACAATTTAGATGAAATAATAAATATTGAAAAAGAGATAAATGAACGAGGAGGTATAACTTTTATACCAAAAGAGAATATAGATGAGATTGCTTCGCTAATTCCAAATATGTCGATTGTTGCTTTTTCTACAACTATAGGAGGATTAGATGTTACACATACAGGTTTTGTTTATAATAAAGGTAATCATATAAGATTTATTCATGCATCTTCTGCTAAAAACAAAGTTGTAGTGGATACATCTACTTTGAGTGATTACTGTAATAAGCAAAAAAGTTGTACAGGGGTTATTCTGGCAAAAATATTATAACCCTTTTACTTTTCATCTTCATTTTTATCCTTGGTTTTATTTTTAAAAAACCAAAGATCGGCTTTCTTTAATACAGTGTTTATTATAATTATTAGGATTGTAGATGCAAATAGCTCCCAATACATGCCAAATCCCGCAAGACAACCAAGTGCAGCACTACACCAGATTGTTGCTGCAGTAGTTAATCCTTTTACATTAGATCCTCTATGTAAAATTACACCTGCACCTAAAAAGCCTATACCTGTAACAATCTGTCCCATTACTCTACTAGGATCTCCCATACTGCTATCTGCAAGTAATGTTGCAGAAATCATAACATAGATAGAAGCTCCAACTGATACAATCATATTAGTACGCAAGCCAGCACTCTTGTTGCTCGACTCACGTTCAATTCCTAAGGCGCCTCCTGCAATTGATGCTGCTAATAGTCTAATAATAAATTCAAATGGAATCATGTTTGAAAATGTTTTGTTTATCTATTATTGCAAACAACATTAAGATATTCTGGGTTCAGATTATATCATTAATCTTCAATAAGTGTATTGTTTGATTTTGGCTGTAGTGTAGCTGTATAATCTTCTGGATTTTTTAGAACTTCAATTGCTTTTTCAAATACTGAGTCGTTGGCTAGCTGATGTTTGAGAACTCCTTTTTTGTAATAATATCTTTGAACAATTTCAGTCTCTATCATATTTTTAATTAGCCCTTTGAATAATTCCAGATCTCTATCTAAGTCGGGTTGAAGTTTCTTTTCAAGAGCTGAAAATTCTTGTGAAGCTATATCTAGGTATCCTTCAAATTCCATTATACTCTTTAATTGATTTAATGAGTGCTCACTCATTTTATCATACTCAAAATCCTTTGATTTTACGAAATTTTTAAAATCTTCATAATCCTTATCTGAAAGGATGAAATGTTCGGGAGGAGCAATTCTATCATTATCTTGCACCCACTTAGTAGCATAGTCGAAAATTATATTATCAGCCATAAGATAATAAGCTATAGTACCTCCTTGTTCTTGTACAATTGAAATGTCTGGGGTTATACCACCTCCATCACGTACTTCACGTCCATTTTTGGTATAGTATAGGTTAGTTAAAGAATCTGGTACACGGGCAACACTTCCGTCTGGATTACGATGTGAGTAATCAAGAGCTTGAATACCTCTTCCGCTGGGGATATAGTATTTTGATGTCGTAATCTTAATATTCCCACCATAGGGGAGATTTCTGGGTGTTTGAACTAGTCCTTTTCCGAAAGATCTGTTGCCTATAATTACTGCTCTATCCAGGTCTTGTAGCGCACCTGCAACAATTTCTGAAGCTGAAGCAGAGCCCGTGTCAATTAATACAACTATTGGTATCAACTCATCAATTGGCTGTTCGCGTGTATAATATGATCTGTCCCATTGTGTTAGTTTACCTTTGGTAGAAACTATTTCAATCCCTTTTGGTACGAATAAGTTTACAATACTAACTGCCTCATCCAGTATTCCTCCACCATTACCTCTTAGATCCATGATTAAGGATTTAGCACCTTTATCTTTAAGTTCTTTTACAGTTTCCTCTACTCTTTTGGAACTGTTAGAAGTAAAGCTCCCAAAATGTAGATAACCAATATCATCTTTAACAATATCAGAATATGTAATTGGATCCATTTCTATTTTTTCTCTCACTACAGAAAATATTCTCTCATTTTCTTCACCAGGCCTCTGAATTAACAATTTGATAGTTGTCCCTGGGGTGCCTTTAAGTCGGTCACTTACCTCTTTTACTGATGCTTTACGTACATTTTCTCCATCAATTTCGTGAATTTTATCACCCGCTTTTAGTCCTGCTTTATCTGCCGGCAAATTTTCGTATGGTTCATTTATTACTACACCCCCATCCTTGTATGATATTATTGCTCCTACGCCCGCATATTCTCCAGTTGTAAGAAATTGAAGATCTCCAATATTTTCTTCTGAGTAGTATTCAGTATAAGGATCGAGACGAGATAGCATGCTTTCAATTGTTTTTTGTACCAGGTTGTTTACTTCAACACTATCTACATAAAACATATCTAGCTCTCTTAGTACCGAATTGAAAATATCAATATTCTTATTTATATCGAAATAGCGTTGGTTTTGTTCGTTTGATGGAACTTGTGCAATTGTATTAGTTGAAATAAAAGCAACAAGTAGTGAAAGAATTAAATATCTCATATCTTTTTATTGGTTGATTGGTCCGTTTCATTTTTAATTAACACAAAGGAACAAAATTTTTACTGAAAACGAAGTTTTCCTATAGTTATATGTTTATAAATAGCTATCTATTGTTGCTTATTTTATTCTGGTAAATAAAATGATACTATCTTTGTCATCATTCTAAGATTTATCTGATTTCTATTATGAACAGCTTACTACGATATACTTTACTTCCACTGTTAATAGGTTTTTTGATCTTTATTGGCACTTGTTTAATTTCATCGGATAGCATACCTAGTATGCCTGATGTTGTGGCATGGGATAAGATAGCTCATTTTGGTATGTTTTTCGTCCTTTCGGCAGTTATAATGTTCGATTATTACCTAATGCATAAGAAATCTCCTTCGAGTCTTAAGTGGATATTCTGGGGATTTATTGTGCCTGTTTTTTATGGTGGACTAATTGAGTTACTCCAGAAATATTTCTTTGCTTCAAGAAGTGCAGAGTGGGGTGATTGGATAGCAGACATTGCAGGCTCTTTAGCTGCTACTTTACTAGCTATAGTTTTATTAAAAAGAAGCAATAATTAAAGAAAAAATATATCTTTGTAAAAAAACGATTCTAAAATGATTAACGAACAGATAGTCAACTATTCTAATGTGCAAATAAACCGAGAGGAAAATATTATTCTTCGTAATGTTAATCTTACAGTAAACAGAGGCGATTTTTTGTATATTATTGGAAAAGTAGGTACTGGGAAAAGTACACTTATGAAAAGTATGTATGCAGAATTACCTATAGAAACAGGAAGCGCAAGGGTGTTTGACTATGAACTGGTTTCAATTAAGCGTAAGCTTGTACCCTTTTTACGCAGGAGAATAGGGATTGTTTTTCAAGATTTTCAACTACTCATAGACCGTACTGTTGAGAAGAATTTAGAATTTGTACTTAGAGCAACCGGATGGAAGAATAAGCGTGAGATAAAGGATCGGATAAATGAAGTGCTTTTACAGGTAGAAATGCAAAATAAAACCTACAAGATGCCTCATGAACTTTCAGGTGGAGAACAGCAACGTATTGTGATTGCAAGAGCTTTACTTAACTCTCCTGCATTAATTCTTGCAGATGAACCAACAGGAAATCTTGACCCTGAAACAGGCAGTCAGATTGTTTTTCTTTTGCAAGAAATCTCTAAAAGAGGTACTGCTGTTATAATGTCAACTCACAACTACTCAATTGTTCAAGCTTTTCCAGGTAAAATTATGCGTTGTGAAAACATGGAGTTAATTTCAATGTAAAATCTGTTATTATGTTTGGTTTGATGGATTTTATTACTCATTGTTCTAAAAAATATGTACCTTTGCAACTTCAAAAAAACTATAAAAAAACTTCACAATCGTGGCTGATAC
>CAYZHS010000123.1:0-2243 GCA_964478295.1 uncultured Proteiniphilum sp.
GGCCTACTTCCGATACATCAAGACCTGTATTACCAAATTTTTTATAACGCATTTGAATCTCTCCTTCTCTTTTTTGTATTGATTAATATTCATAATGTAATTTATTACCGGTTGAAAGCATCAGATCCTGAAGCTCTTTGATGGGCACGTCAACCATATCGCAATTATACTTGCAAGCAAGTGCTGCTGCATTTCCTGCCGCTTCACCCGTAAGAGCACATATAGCAATCAATCTGGTCATGTCCCTGGCTATTCCGCTCGAAGAGATTGAACGCCCGGCTGTTATAATATTTTTTGCATCTTTTGTAACTAAAGTACGGTAAGGTATTTCAAGAATGTTCTCAGATGCAACTTCCTCAGCCGAACAGCCAATGGAATCATCAAATTTCTTATTTCTGTCATCCGTTGTTAAAGTGTACAAACCGATAATATGGCGCGTATCGCGCACCTGTGGTATACCCGGAATAGTAACTATTGCCTTTTGTGTTTTATCAAATGTTTTCATTTGATCACGGCATAATTTACGCCCCTGCATAACAAATTCCGTAATATTTTTAGGATCTTTGCAAGCATATTGGGGAACTCCTTCCGGTTGATTTTCACCGTCCTGCATGGCTCCGAGACGTTCTATTTTTATAGCGTTTTCTATATTGTTACTTAATTTTTTAGCACGCTCCATGGAGTTAAAGCTGGTTGAAAGAGCCCAATAATTAACCCAGTTGTTTGATTCATCGCATTCACAATTTGCTCTATACAGTACATCGCAGTCTCCTGTTGTGTCAATTACGACCTTAGCACCATAGAATTCTCGTCCGCCCTTGCCCTCAATAATGACACCCTTACATAGCTGTCCTTCCATTACAGGCTTTGAAAAAACCGCATCATACAGTATTTCAACTCCTTCTGTCACTAACAGCTCTTCAGCGGCCAGCGCAAATGCACCTGGGTTGAAAAAGGTATTATTAAATCTTTTCCATGTATCAGGAATAGTGCCATAACTGTACTTTATAGACAGTTCCCTCAATTCAGCCGATATGCCTTTAATAAGCTGTCGATTCTTCATGTCGCAAAGAGCTGGGTTATACAATACTATTAGCCCATTAGTCGCCAATCCGCCAAGAATAATTGTCTTCTCCAATAAAAGCACCGACTTTGCTTGTCTTCTTGCCGCCAAGGCTGCTGAAATACCTGCCATTCCTCCGCCGACAACAATTACATCATAGTCACTTTTAACTTTTACTTCTACAACATCATTAAAAACACTCATGCAAAGTCCTCCTGAAAAAATAATCAATAATCGTTACGAGTAGTTATAAAATCAATAACTGAATCTACAATTCCCTTTGAATCTATACCATAATAGACCAGTATTTCTTCATAAGGTCCTGATGTAGCATATGTCTTTGGAATACCCAGCATTTTGATGTGTACAGGATTGGTTCTACTGCACACCTCTGATACTATTGTTCCCAATCCACCAGGTATATAATGCTCTTCAACGGTTATAATTTTTCTTGTCTTGCGAGCGGCAAATTCTATTAGTTCTTCATCAATCGGGTTAATTGTAGGCATGCCTATTACCATGGGGTCATAGCCCTTATCTATCAATACTTGTACTGCATCAAGAACATTTCCGGTTAATGACCCGGTAGAGATAATCGCTACATCTTCTCCATCCCTTATAAGATTACCTTTACCCATTTTAAACGGGCCATTCGCAAATAAATCCGGTATTTTTTGATTGCCTATTCTCATGTAAACCGGGCCTTTGTATTCTAACATTGATTTCACTGCATTTTTTATCTCGTTTGGATCCTGTGGACATAATATTACAACATCAGGTATCATACGGATAATTGCAAAATCTTCTAAGGAATGATGTGTTGCGCCCAAATCAGAATAACTAATTCCTCCATTACGTCCTATAATTTTTACATTTTGATGCATATACCCTATATCATTACGAAACATTTCAAAAGGCCGTGAAGTAACAAACGGAGCAATAGCACAAAAGACAGGAATTTTACCAGTAGTTGCTAATCCTGACGCTATTCCAACAGCCCCCTGCTCCATTATTCCAAACTCGTAATATCTATTTGGGTATGTATCTTTGAATTCTCCAAAACCCGAGCTTCCTCCGCTATCGGCTGAGAGTACAACAATATCTTCGTTATTCTTTGCCGCCTCAAACACAGCAGAGCCAAATGTTTTTCTTGGATCCTTTAGTACTTTATTCATTTGGT
>CAYZHS010000123.1:2253-5795 GCA_964478295.1 uncultured Proteiniphilum sp.
ATTGCTGTGTCCAATTCATTAATAGCCTTTTGTAATTCTTCATTATTGGGGTTCCAATAGTGATACTTGTAATTATCTTCAGCAAATGAAATCCCTTTACCCTTAATGGTATTAGCAATAATTGCCTTGGGTTTACCCTTCTTTGTAGAAATATCCTCTATGGTTTTCGTAATTTCTCCCATATCGTTTCCATCAATATTTACGGTCTCCCAACCAAATGCTTTGAATCGTTCATCAATCGGCCCCATATTCATTATTTCGGCTGTATTTCCACTGATTTGCAGCCCATTATTATCCACAAAGACTACTAAATTATCCAGTCCATAATGAGCTGCTGCTGCCGCGGCCTCCCAATTTGAACCTTCGGGAAGTTCCCCATCTCCCATAACTACATAGACTCTAGATTTCATATCGCTTTGTTTAAGACCTAAGGCCATACCTGTTGCAATTGAAAGTCCGTGTCCAAGTGCTCCTGTATTTGCCTCTATTCCCGGTAGCTTATGCATATCAGGATGTCCTGGTATTTTTGAATGCAAAGAACCATATGTATCTAAAACTTCCTCCGGGAAAAATCCCTTCTGGGCTAAAACTGCATATTGTGCCATGCATTTATGCCCCGCTGAGAGAATAAAGCGGTCTCTTTCGGGCATTTTTGGATTCTTAGGATCAATATTCATAAAATGAAAATATAGAGCTACTACGATATCCATACAAGATAGAGCTCCCCCTAAATGGCCACATCCACTAGCCTCTACCATGCGAACAACTTTGCGGCGACATTTTACTGCTATATTTTCAAGATTTTTTACATTTAGCTTATCCATTATTTTCACCATTCTCATACTTAGAAATCCTGTCTACTTTTGGAGCAGAACGAGAATTTGGGTTATAATTATTCGCCAGATATTCCTTAACAAGACATTTTGCCAGCTCAATACCAGTTACTTGTGCACCCATTGTTATTATGTTGGCATTGTTACTTAATTGTGCCCGCTGAGCCTGATAAATGTTATTTACAAGAGCCGCATATGCTCCGGGTACTTTATTAGCTGCAATAGATACTCCTATCCCGGTTCCGCATATTAGAATTCCTCTGTCACATATTCCTCTGGCAACATCTTCTGCCACTTTTATAGCCGTATTTGCATATATAGGATCATTGCTTCCATAATCAACTACTTCATATCCTAATTCTTTTACAAATGGCAGTAATTCTTCTTTAAATGATAATGCATTTGGGTCACATCCTATAGCGATTCTCATTGTTGCCTCCTATATTACTGCTTGTATAATATGTGCTATTCTGTCTACTTATGCGTTAACATGTTTATACAAGTAAATATATACTTATTTTTGTCTAAAGTCAATAGAAACTAATTGAAATACCGAATAAAAACTATTAATTTTGCTATTTTTAAACTAATTTTGAATTATATTGCCAAAAAAACTCATGGTCTTTTCAACAATTGAAAAGACCATAATGAAATTCTTAAATGTTACTCTTTTATTGAGCAACCAGTGTTAATTATCTTTTAACTCTTGCACTTCCGCCTTGCATAACATATTCTGCCTCTTCTCTTGTAACAAGATTCCAGTCATTACGAATGGTATGACAAAGTGCTGAAAACGCTCCGGCGAATTCGATAGCTTCCTGTTCAGGTTTTCCTGTGAGGAATCCGTATATCAATGATGATGCAAAACTGTCTCCTCCACCTACACGGTCATAAATCTCAACATTTTCATATCTACGAGATTTAAAGTAACCGTTTTTAGTCATCAATACTACTTGCCAGTTGTTTAGTTTTGCAGATGTTACTTCACGTAAAGAGTTTCCAACGGCGATAACATTTGGATATGTCGCCATTACTTTCTCTGCCACTTTTTTATAGTTATCAGGATCTACTTTGGAATAGTTGCCGTCAGTATGATCTGCCTTAATACCAAGCATGGTTTCAAAGTCTTCTTCATTTCCGATTATAACATCTACATAAGGCATAATATCTACCATTGCCTTTTGAGCAGCTTCCTTTGACCATAAGGTATGACGATAATTAAGATCGAAGCTGGTTGTTGCACCGTTCTTCTTTGCTGCTTTAAGTGCTGCAGCAACCTCTGATGCGGTATGCTCACCAACAGCAGTAACAATTCCGCCTGAATGGAACCAACGGGTATCAAGAACCTTTTCCCAGTCTATATCGCCAGGCTTAATCTTGCTAACTGCTGAATGTCCACGGTCATATAATTGATAGCCAGCGCGAGGACCTACTCCGGATTCTATATAACATTTTCCGTTACGTGTTCTGCCAATCATGTCATACTTATCAATTACTACGTTTGACATATCAACACCATGTGCCTGAGACTGCTTTACGATATACATTCCATCCCAGCTGTCGACAAGCTTAGTAACAAAACCTGTCTTAAGTGTTGGTTTTAGCAACTCACAACTTAAGTTTGAAATGTTAACACAACAGTTAAGCTCAGCAGCAGCAATACCCAGTTGTAGGAATTCAGACTGACCAAGCCTATCATTAACCGGTGGTGTGAAACGAACCATTGCTTCACCAAAACTCATAAAATCATATTTTGCCATATTATATGTCCTCCTATAAAAATTTTTTATAAATATTTTTACTAATTAATCAAGCCTTCTGCTTGCAGCTTGGTCTTTATTTCTTGCTTTTCATCTTCCGTCAAAGGCAATAACGGAAGACGCGGTTCTCCGCCTACGAGACCATTTAAATCCATTGCATATTTAACGGCAGCCACTCCACCCTTGCCCGAAACAATTTTATTTATTTGTAGCACACGGTCATTTAATGCTATAGCCTTTTCATATTCCTTTTTAACAAGCAAATCATATAGCTCAACTGTAATTTCCGGGAATGAATTAGCCAAGGAAAGAACGCCGCCGGATCCTCCCATTGTCATAGCAGAAAAGAAATTATTAATCGATCCTGCTACTACAGTGAATTTATCACGTACCGCAAAAAGAATGCTCTCCATGTTTCCGGTGGAGCTGTCCTTTACACCTACAATATTCGGGTGAGTTGAAACTCTTTTTATAAGATTAATAGAAAGACCTACTCCTCCTGCATACTGAGGCGCATTATATACAAGACAGGGTTTAACAACGTCTGCTACATCGGTAAAATATTTATACAATGCATCATCAGTCATTTGCTTTTTAAAATAAGATGGAGGTAAAAGAGTAATATAATCAGCACCTAATTCTATCATCTTCTGAGCCATTTGAATGGTTTCAAAAGTGGACTCAAAAATGCTTCCTGCCATTACAACCTGGCCTTCACCCTTGCTTTTGACTATTGTGTCTAAAACTTGCAGCTTTTCATCATTTGTAAGGCTCTTATTTTCACCATTAGAACCCAGAGCAAGATATCCCTTAATGCCAGCTTTTGCATATGCTTTTACATTGCTTGCCAAGCCTTGATAATCAACCTCTCCATCTTTGCTAAATGGTGTGCTAATAGGCGCAAATACACCTCTTAATTTTTCTTCCATACCCAAATACTCCTTAAATA
>CAYZHS010000124.1:0-5787 GCA_964478295.1 uncultured Proteiniphilum sp.
ATCCGGCTATAACCACACCAATAGCCAACAATGGAACAATCTGTTTGGTGAAATCCCATGTCGCAAGTATCCATTCTTTATTTTCTTCGTCTTCCGACTTGTCCGTTAATCCCAGCAAGGCCACGGCAGCAATTCCGATAACCATAGAAATGGTAGGGTTTCTGAAAATAAATGCGCTGACAGCGGTAACAATCACGGCGGCGATTACTTTCCAGGCTTTCATCTTCAGTATAAAAACCATTGTAGCAGCCAATACCAAACTGAAAACACCGGTGATGTACCACTTGTTGGGCTTCCCCAGTTGGCAAAAACCAAGATCAATACCAGCGTAAAAAAGAAAATAGAAGTTTGCCACATCGGGCGTTTTTCTGGTTCTGGAACAATGTTCATTTGCTCGTCGCCACGAACCTTTTCTTCCTTGCGATAAATAAACGACATAATCAACCCGATTATGATACTAAACGAAACGGCGCCCACAACCCGCGCTACTCCCAACTCCCAACCCAGGATGCGGGCGGTGAGAATAATGGCGAGAATATTGATAGCAGGTCCCGAGTACAAAAAGGCGATGGCAGGTCCCAGGCCAGCACCACGCTTGTGAATGCTCGAGAACAACGGCAAAATGGTGCAGGAACAAACAGCCAGAATGGTTCCCGAAACGGCAGCCACCGTGTAAGCCACCCATTTTTTAGCTCTTGCTCCAAAATATTTGATAACAGAACCCTGACTGATGAAAACCGATATAACTCCGGCTATCAAAAAGGCGGGCAATAAACAAAGTACAACGTGCTCGCGGGCATACCATTTCGATAAATCTAACGTGGCGTCAACGGCGGTGTTGAATACGGTGCTGTGCAGTGGCAGAAAGTAAACTGCCAGAAATACAACAACAAAAGTGATAAGTATTTTAAATTCTTTTCTGATCTCCATTATACTTTTTTGTTCTGTGTGCAGCTTATCGTTAATAGTCCGATAAGACCGATAAAGATTAACTGTTTCATCGCATCACTTTTTTAATAGATTTTTGACTTGTTCGAGTGATAGTTTTTTACCTGCCGAAACTACTTTGCCATCAATAACCAGTGCCGGCGTTCGCATAACATTGTGATTAAGGATTTCCACCATGTCTTCAACTTTAATTACTTCTGCGTCAACTCCAAGCTCTTGTACAGCTTGTCTTGTAGTGTTTTCAAGCATTTTACAGCTAGGGCATCCCGTTCCTAAAATTTTAATTTCCATAATTTGCGTATTTTACTGATTTATTTGATATTAGTTCGTCAAACAACGAACATTATAAGTAAATTTTTTTAGCAATCGTTTTTAACTTCCGATGAGAAGAACTCACCGAACATATTACTGGCAATTTTCCAGTTTTCTTTGTTAATGCAATATTTCACTTTGGGAGTTTCAATTTCACCCTGAATAAGTCCGGCATTGCGCAGTTCTTTCAAATGTTGCGATACCGTTGCCTTAGCATTCGGAAATACATCGTGGATATCGCCAAAATAACACGATTCCTGCGATAGCAGAAATTGCATTATAGCAACTCGGGTGGGGTGCCCCAGCGCTTTTGCAAAGGTTGCTAGTTGCTTTACAGAAGTGTCAATATTGTTTTTTTTCTTAGCCATAATATTATATTGTTCGCAAAAGTACGAATAATGTTTTAATATAGAAAAAAAATAGAATTATTTTATCTCCTTCTACCTCTACTCTGCTCGCTTCTGAAATTACTAACCTCTTTTTGCAGAAAATCTCTTTCTGCTTGTTGTGCTCTGTATAGTTTTTCTGGCGTAAGCACATTCTCAAACTTCTTGGCATACTCTTTATCTAGTGCTGCTTCCTGCAGTCTCACTTCAACATCATCCTCCAGAAGTTTTCTATATTCAGCATCAGAAATATCACTGTTATCTTTAATTCTTTGAACCCTGTCTCTATGATTTTTGCGAAGTTCAAACTTCTTTTTAGTCAACTCGTTATTCATAGGAAAGAATTTGTTTGCCTCAGCCTCTGTCAGTCCGGCCTCCTTTCTTATATACTCTACTTTTCTTTTTTCAAACTCTTCGATATTCATTCTTCTGTTCTGATTCTGAGCCGTAAGAGAGATAAAGTTTATTGAGAGCATAAAAGCAAACAATAACATTATAATATTTCTTTTCATAATAAACATTTATTATAATATATGTTCTATTCTTTTAGTTTAAATAATACTGATCATACATAAAGTCGTAATAACTATCTTCAATCAATTGCTCTTCCAGATACTCATAAAACTCCTCTTCAGTAATATTCACTGTCGACCAGTAGCCGTTAGCATTTATTGCACCAGGTGCGGCCTGTTCTGCTACAACCAGAGCTTTCACAGAACTATCTCCTTTATTGTAGTTAAATACATAGTTTATTGTGAGATATAACCCAATGAACATTGCAGCCATATAAACCCATGGTTTTACCCTGTCCCATAAAGTAACCGTTACTGGTGCTGCAAACTCCTTTTCAGGGAGTCTATTCATTATTTCTTCATTGAATTGCGCGAAATAATTCTCGGGCACTTTAAATGGATTCTTGCTCGTATCTATTTCCTGTAATTTGTTAAAATTAGCTTTCATTACATTCTTTTTTGCGCTGTTCTGTAGAATAGACTTTCAGATAAATAAAAGGTTTAACCCGGTTCGCTTAAAAATTTCTCTACTTTTTTTACTGCATGATGGTAAGATGCCTTCAAAGCACCAACAGATGTGCCAAGAATATCAGATATCTCATCATATTTCATATCCTCAAAGTACTTCATTTGAAATACCAGTCTTTGTTTTTCAGGTAAAGTAAGCAAAGCTTTTTGCAGCAGCAATTGTGCTTCATCGCCATCAAAATAGGTATCACTCTCAAGCGTATTTATCAGAAATGAATCATCTTCGTTTAGCGAAACATTACTCTGATTTCTTTTTTTATTGAGAAAAGTAATACTCTCATTAATAGCTATACGATATAACCAGGTAGACAGTTTAGATTCGCCCCTGAAATTCTCAATGTTAGTCCAAGCTTTAATAAATACATCCTGCAAAATATCATTTGCATCGTCGTGCGAAAGAACCATTTTCCTGATTTGCCAATAAAGCCTTTCACTATACTCCGAAACAAGCCTAGCAAAACCCTTCCGTACTGTTAGTGGATCTCTTAATTCTTCAAGAAGCAGGTCATCGTTATTCATTTCCATATAATTGGGTTTCACGACAAAGATAAAAGATTTATTTAACTAAATATCATTTGTTTTCTCCATTTTCAAACCACATAATAAAATTTAAAGCATCCTCGGTATTATTTCCCCACCATTCAAGCGATTCGGGATAATACGTTACACTTATATAACGGCAGTATGCTTCATAATATTTTGAGTGTGCAATTCGCGAAAAGAAAGGAATATAAAATGTCCATAAAATCCCCTCTTTTGGTCCGATACTCTCTCTATCAAGAACTTTAATGATCTCCATATTTACAGTTTTGAAAAGCAAATAATCATTCACCTCTTCCGAAGCAGCCATAAGAGAGTCTTTTGTAGATTTTATAGTATCATATATCAGGTTTCTGTTCAGTCCATTCTCTACAGTTAAAGGAGGCAACATGTTTTTATCCGGTACATTCACACTATCGTTGTTCATAAGCTGAAGTTGTACAAACGACCTTTTCAAAGGCTCTTTCACCTCTTTTAATTGCATTACCTGCAACATTTCGGCAAAAGCATTTTTCGACCTTTTACTATCTGGCTCTAACAACAGAAACATCTGAAACGACAAAATACTCTGAACCCACAAACCTTTATCTTTCAAAGCATATGCATATAACAAGAAGGCACCACTGTGCAGCTTATCCATATCAATAGCAATTTTCACATGATCTAATGCCTTGTCTGTATCACCCTTTATAAATAAGTTGAGAGCCAGGTTAAAATGTAAAATCGAATTATCACCATTCTTCTCTAGTCCCTCATACAACACCTCTATAGCCTCGTCCACCTTGTTCATTTCGGCAAGCGACTCGCTCTTCACAGCATATGCACCGGGCGAAAGCTGCTCGTTGCCCGACTCTATAACTTGCGTACTGTATAATAAAGCATTCTCAAAATCCTTCATAGCAAGATACGACAATGATATCTCATAAATGGCAAGCATTTGCGTCGAATCAATCTCCAATGCTTCGTTATATCTGTCTATTGCTTCTTCATATTCTCCGGCATCGTGCAGCTCAATTCCTTCCTGAATAAGCTCTTCTACACTTATATTCTGTGCCAATAATGTGCTTGAGGAAACTATAATTAAAAATGATATTAAGACTATTATCTTTCTCATAAATATTCTATTTGGTTTGATAAAAGTAAAACAAAAAAAGCAATATCAGATTTTATATTACGATAATAGTATCTTTTGTAACACTTCTAAACAAATTGATGCGATAAAGTATGGGATTTTTACTTTTATTTCATTCAACATCTTTTTTGGGAGTAATGAAAATAGAGTTACCTTTGCACCGCTTATTTATAAATATATTAGGTTATTGAAAAATGGATTGGTTAGTTCAATTGATTTTCGGCTCGGGTGTAGCACACTCAATTTTTGTACTGGCAATTGTAATATCGGCTGGTTTACTTTTAGGTAAAATTAAAGTATTCGGTATTTCTTTGGGAATCACATGGATACTCTTCTTTGGAATCTTCCTTGGGCATCTCGGACTGCAAATCGAAAGCAACGTCCTGCATTTTATGAAAGAGTTTGGACTCATACTTTTCATCTACTCCATAGGTATGCAGGTTGGACCAAGTTTCTTTTCATCTTTCAGAAAAGGGGGCATTACACTTAATTTACTGGCAGCAGGAGTAGTATTTCTTGGTGTTATCACAACCTACGTCATACATCTTGTTACAGGCACTCCCATAGCCACTATGGTAGGTATATTATCGGGTGCTGTAACTAATACACCTGGTTTGGGTGCTGCTCAGCAAACATTTACAGATATAACAGGAACCACCGATCCAACTATAGCAACTGCCTATGCAATAGCTTACCCGCTGGGTGTTGTTGGTATAATTATAACATTGGTACTACTAAAGTTTATATTCAAAATAGACCAGACAAAAGAGTACGAAAAAATTGAAGATAGCGACGAGTCGAAAAAGACCGAAGCGCACATGTTTTCAATACAGATAAAGAATCCATCGATATTTGGCAAAAACATACGTCAAATTAAGGCGTTGCTCGAAAAGGATTTTGTTATTTCAAGAGTGCTTCATTCTCAAACAGGTAGATTAGAAGTTCCAAAAACAGAAACTACTCTCAACGATAACGATAAGGTGCTGATTGTTTCAAACCTCAACAGTATCGATGCCATAGAGGCCCTTTTGGGTAAACTTATCGATATGGATAAAGAGGATTGGAACAAGCTCGATTCGATGCTGGTGTCGAGAAGAATCGCAATTACTAAATCACAAATAAACGGTCGCTCACTTGGCGATCTTAAACTAAGAAATAATTTCGGTGTTAATATTACTCGCGTCAATCGTGCGGGGGTTGATCTTATTGCCGATTCTGCACTGCAACTGCAACTGGGCGACAGGGTAACTGTTGTGGGTTCTGAAGATGGAATAACCAATGTAGAGAAGTTTTTGGGCAACTCACTAAAGCGACTGAGAGAACCAAATCTTATCTCTATTTTTATTGGTATAGCATTGGGTGTATTATTAGGCAGCATACCTATTATGTTTCCCGGAATACCGCAGCCTGTGAAGCTCGGACTGGCAGG
>CAYZHS010000125.1:0-5766 GCA_964478295.1 uncultured Proteiniphilum sp.
AATAATTTTTTTGTTTTGCCATAATTATATGATACTATTACTTAAAGATTTCAAGCGTGTGTAGTTTTTTCGGTGTTCTAAAAAGATTCGATCCACGAAATTACAATAAAAAAATTGAAACAACAAAATGAAACTCTTTTTGTTCACAATGTAGAAAATAAAAACAAACATAGATGTAAAATCCTGTTAAATTTTAATCTTTAACAGTTTTCATGCGTTATACCTTATATCATTACAACTATATTTTCAATTTATTGATTGACGGTATATCATAAATTTAAGTAGATGAAAACAATTATTATTGCCAACAGACTACCTGTTAAGATAGAAAAAAACAACAATGAGTTTAATGTTATTAGAAGTGAGGGGGGACTGGCCACAGGGTTAGGATCGCTTGAGACCGACTCAGAAATATACTGGGTTGGCTGGCCGGGCATTTTTACAGAGGATGAAGGTGAGAAGAGAGAGATAACCAAAAAGTTGCACTCAATGAATTTTCATCCTGTATTCTTGTCTGCCCAACAGATTGAGAACTATTACGAAGGTTATAGCAACAGCACAATATGGCCTCTTTGTCACTATTTCTTCTCGTTTATTGAGTATAGAGCCGATTATTGGGAAGCCTACCGTGAAGTAAACACTTTGTTTTGCGAAGAAGCATTGCAATTTATTGAAGATGAAGATATAGTTTGGGTACAAGACTATCAGTTGATGCTCCTCCCAAAGAAGATCAGGGACAAGAAACCTAACACTAATATCGGTTACTTCCACCATATTCCTTTTCCTTCTTACGAACTTTTCAGGGTATTGCCCGAAAGGGAAGAAATTCTTGAAGGTTTGCTTGGGGCCGACCTAATTGGGTTTCACACGCACGACTATATGCGTCACTTTATAAGTGCCATTTACAGGGTGCTCAATCTAAACTGCAATCTCGATGAAGTAAGCCTGAACAACAGAATTGTGCATATAGATGCATTCCCAATGGGTATTAATTATGAGCAATATCACAATGCACCAAACCTGCCTGAGGTGATAGAGAAGTCGAATCTACTTAAAAAAAGCTTAGGCAATCAAGATATTATTATCTCTGTAGACAGGCTCGATTATAGCAAGGGCATCTTACATCGCCTACACGGATTTGAGCAATTTCTCGAAAACAATCCGGAGTATCACGAAAAAGTATCTCTAGCAATGATTGTTGTTCCATCACGCGACACAGTTGATATTTATGCTGAACTAAAAACGCATATCGACCAGCTGATTGGAGAAATCAATGGTAAATACTCAAAATTAGGATGGAATCCTATATACTATTTCTACAGAAGCTTTAGCTTCGAAGAGCTAATTGCAATGTACGATATTGCACAAATAGCTTTAGTTACCCCTCTGAGAGACGGAATGAACCTGGTTGCCAAAGAGTATCTGGCAACCAAATGCAATAAGCCTGGGGTTCTTATACTTAGCGAAATGGCTGGTGCTGCAATTGAACTGCAAGATTCAATTATAATTAATCCAAACGATACAGATCAAATTGAAAATGCAATATTGCAGGCGCTAAACATGCCTGAGGATGAGAAGAAAGAACGATTGAAGAAGATGCAGAATAGCATCTCTAAACAGGATGTTAAGAAGTGGGCAAAAGACTTTGTAGATGAACTACTTGATATAAAAACCCGCAATAGAGAGATTTTACAGAAAGTTGTAGGTAAAAGGCAACTAAACCAAATAAAGAAATCTTATGATGATGCTGAGACACGACTTATTTTGCTCGACTACGACGGAACGCTTGCTCCTTTTGTGAAAAACCCCGAAGATGCTGCTCCATCAGAGAAAGTTATTGAGCTGTTAAAAAAGATGAGTTCAGACAGTAAAAATAAAGTTGTAATCAATAGTGGAAGAAACCACCAAATACTCGACAAATGGTTTGAGGGGGTGGATCTGGACTTTGCTGCTGAGCATGGAATGTTTTATAAAGAGAACAACAAGTGGCACAAAAACCTTACTGAAGAGGTGGTTTGGGACAATGAGATTTTAAATATTATTCAACACGCAATAGATAAAACTCCAAGATCATTTATGGAGCAGAAAGAGGCCTCACTAGTGTGGCACTACAGAAATGTAGATATATGGCTGGCCGACCTCCGTTCGCAGCAGCTAATAAACGCCCTGATTGGTCCCTGCTCCAGACTGAACCTTCAAATTGTGCCCGGAAATAAAATAGTTGAAATAAAACCACCCGATTTCACAAAAGGAAGCGAAGTTCTTCGTCGCATGGATCAGCAAAACTACGATTTTGTATTAGCTATAGGCGATGATACAACCGATGAAGATATGTTCAGAGTACTACCTGATGATGGGGTGAGCATAAAAGTGGGCAACTTCTCACCTGCAGCCAAATACCGTATACCTCTGCAATCGTCCGTTGTACCCTTCTTAAATAAACTAATTAATTAAAAGGAGGCAGCAACAATATATCTTATTTATAAGGCCTATACTAAGGCCTTATAAACTGAGATATCCTTTTCTCTTCCGAGAATAGTGCTGCAGTATTAATGAAAGCCAAATGAGAATAAGCCTGAGGGAAATTACCCAACTGCCGTTTAGATTTAAAATCGAGGTCCTCACTATACAACCCCAGATGGTTTGAGTATGATATCATATTCTCAAAAATCTCCTTAGCCTCCTCTTTTTCCCCAATCATATACAGAGCATCTATTAGCCAGAATGTGCATATAGTAAATGAAGAAGTAGGCACACCAAAATCATCCTCAGCCTTATACCTGTACATCAATCCCTCATGATAGAGCTCCTTTTTTATATACTTCACAGTTTTCACAAAACGCTCGTCATCAACATCAATAAAATCGTAAAAATACATTAGCAGAAGCGACGAGTCGGCATCTCTATTCTCATAAGCTTGTGTAAATGTCTGAAGCTCCTCGTTCCACCCCTTTTCATGCACCTCTTTTTTAATTATATCAGCCTCCTTACGCCACTCTACAGCATAATAATCGCGCTGCAAAAGTTCTGCAATAAGAGAAGCCCTGTCTAATGCTACCCAGCTCATAACCTTTGAGAATACAAAATGATGTTTTTTAGTTCTATACTCCCAAATACTTCTGTCGGGTTTCTTCCATGATGCTAAAACCGAACGAACCAGATTTTTTATAATCTCCCATATCTCCTCCACCTCATCAAGTGTACCGGGGAAATAAAGATAATATTTATAAATTACATCAAGCAGATAACCAATCGAGTCGTTCTGCTCCTGATAATAGGCTGCATTACCTGTTCTCACGGGATGCGAGTTTTCGTAACCGCTTAAGTGAGGCAATATCTCTTCGGTAAGTTCCTTCTCACCTCTAATGCCATACATAATTTGCACGGGCTCATTTCTCGATGTTTTAGTTATTCGCTTAATAAACCCTATAAACCTCTCGGCAGCGGATTTCTGACGCATAAACAATAGAGTATCAATCGACATGGATGCATCGCGAAGCCAGCAGTATCTGTAATCCCAGTTACGTGTTTCACCAATAGTTTCGGGCAGACTGGTAGTAATGGCGGCCAGCATGGCACCAGACTCCTGATATGATAGAAGTTTCAATACCAGCAGACTCCTTTTTATCATATCGTTATACTCAACATAGTCTCTCGATCGATTCACAAAGTTGAGCCAGTACACCTTTGTACGTTCAAACTCCAGCATAATCCTGTTTGTGTCTACAGTTACAAGCTTCTGGTTGTAAGAGAGCAGAAAAAAGTGATGATCGTTAATTTCAATCTCCCCGCTGTTCAAAACTTTTTCCAGATCCAGACTTGTATACAGATACACTTTGTCTTCAGAATCGTCTACCGAGTATGTTTTTATGTAGTTGCCAACAATTTCATGCCTAACTTCTTCACGTGCATAATTTATTTTAGGGTCGTATACAACACGTACCTTTGGTTTGCCCTTAAACACCCTTATTAGTCTGTGTATTTCGGGAGGCATATAATGTCTGTGCTCTGTAGTTCTGTAGCGCGGCATATAGTCGAATACGATAAAACCGTTGTCGGGCGACTCAAAGCGTGTCATCAGTATGTTGGTATTACCGTTGTATTTTTGTGTAATAGTGTACTCTTCCGAAACTTCAAAGTGAAAACTGCCTCCTTTTACATTATCCAGTATCTTTGCAAAAACCGATGGTGAATCGAAATCGGGCAGGCAGAACCAGTCTATACTTCCCCTTTTAGATACTAGCGCGGCTGTTCGGCAATTTCCTATTACTCCATAATCCATATTATTCATACTATATTTTTTTATCGTCATCTAAGATTGTTAATGGGTATAACGCAAATATAGTTGATAGGTTTTAAAAATAACAGTATTAAACATTTCTTTATAAACTCATTTCACCACACAGTGGCACCTGCATCAACCTGTTCACAAGGCGCGAATCGTCATACCTGCCAAACAAGCAAATCAACTTTGCCAGCGCAGCCTCGGTGGTTAGATCGCTGCCACTTATCACCCCCATCCTCTCCAGCTTCTGTCCATTCTTATAGCGTTGCATCTCAACACTACCATATAGGCATTGCGAAACATTTACTATTACTACACCTCTTTCAATAGCATCTTCTATAAGCGATGTAAACCATGGGAATAATGGCGAATTACCCGATCCAAAAGTCTCAAGAACCACACCCTTCAATCCGGGAATATTTAAATGTGCCTCAACAGCTTTATTAGTTATACCCGGAAATAACTTTAACACAACCATATTTGGATCTAATGAGTAGTTGAACTTTGTCTCTTTATTATAGTCGGGACTTATTATTATGTGGCTGTTATATCTGAACTCAATGCCTGTTTCGGCAAGATAGGGACAGTTGGGGCTTCTAAAGGCACTGAAATTATCGGCATTTATTTTTGTTGTTCTGCTGCCTCTCATAAGCAAATTCTGCATATATATTGCCACTTCAGGCACCTTGGGCTTATTATCAACATTCTTATCTGCTGCTATCTCAAGTGCAGTTATAAGATTCTCTTTCCCGTCGGTGCGAAGCGTGCCTATTGGCAATTGCGAACCTGTTAGAATTACAGGCTTACTAAGGTTTTCACACATAAAACTCAAAACAGATGCAGTATAAGCCATTGTATCGGTACCGTGCAAAATAACAAATCCATCATATTTGTCATAATTAGATTCAATTACCTCCACAATTTGCCTCCAGCTGTCAAGCGACATATCTGATGAGTCGATAGGTGGCTCAAAAAGGTAGCTTTCCACAGTAAAATTCAATCGTTTAATTTCCGGGAAATTTGAGTATAAATGATCAAAATTAAAAGGCTCCAGTGCTCCGGTTTTTTTATTCTCAATCATGCCGATTGTTCCACCGGTATATATCAACAAAATATGTGAATTTACATCAATCATCTCGTTCAGTTTTGAATACAAAAATAGCAAAATGTAAACAATAACTATCTATTTGACACTACAATTTAAAAACAAAACTGAAATATATTTGTTTAAAATGACAGATATAAATAAAATAAAAAAGTAATGATTACACATACAACTAAAACTGTCTGGAGAGAGAACAATATCTTCGATACAGATATTGATGGCTATACTGTTACAATCGACATCCCTACAGGAGAGGAGAAAAAAAGCATAGCACCAACACCAAAAAAACTACTACTAGTTTCTGACATCCGGGACCTGGTTTGAAAACGGCAGGAAAAATGAGATTGTCATTGGACATAAGCTTGCCGAAAAGCTT
>CAYZHS010000126.1:0-5759 GCA_964478295.1 uncultured Proteiniphilum sp.
AAAACTATATAATATGAATCGATTTAGTTATTCCCTAATTTTATTTTTCATATCAGCTGTTTTAAATTTAAATGCTCAGCAGATAGTTTTAGATGTTCCTTATGTGCCAACACCCCAAAAAGTTGTAGAGGGTATGTTAGAATTGGCTAGTGTAAATAAAGGTGATGTTGTATACGATTTAGGATGTGGCGATGGGCGAATAGTGATTACTGCTGCAAAAGAATTTGGAGCTACCGGTATTGGAGTTGATTTAAATCCAGAAAGAATAGAAGAGGCAAATGAAAATGCCAGAGAAGCAAAAGTTCAGGATAAGGTAACATTCTTTGAAGGAGATCTTTTCAAATTCGATTTCAGCAAAGCCGATGTTTTAACTCTCTATTTGCTGCCAGACGTAAATTTAAAACTTAAGCCAAAAATTCAGTCCGAAATGAAGCCTGGTAGTCGCGTTGTATCTCACGCGTTTGATATGGGCGACTGGATGCCGGACAAAAAAATTAATGTGGACGGCAAAACAATTTACCTTTGGATTATTCCCGAGAAAGAATAAAAGCTATCGAGTTAGATTATTCCCGAGAAAGAATAAAAGTTGTCGAGTTGAGATTACAAGATTGCTGAACTAAAAATAATGATGTACTTTTGTATTCAATAACGAATATTGGAAAAAGATGAAGGTACTCGATTTTATAGTTCAATCTAATGAAATATTAAACGTCCGGAATAATTTAATTAAGGTCTCACCTGTAAATAATGAGATTTTACCAGAAATGTATCCGGGACAGTTTGTTCAGATATTGGTTGAAAATTCTCCTAATGTATTTTTAAGGAGACCTATTTCTATTAATTATATTGATAAGAAAAAGAATGAGATATGGTTGTTGATACAGCGTGTGGGAGAAGGAACCCGTAAAATATGTAAACTAAAATCGGGAGAATCAGTAAACCTTATTTATCCTTTAGGCAACTCATTTACTATACCAAACAAAAAGGGCAATTATCTGCTTATAGGTGGCGGTGTTGGTACTGCGCCAATGCTTTTTCTGGGAAAAAAGATGAGCGATAATGGAATTGAACCAGACTTCCTTCTTGGAGGGCGTTCTGCATCAGATATACTTCAGCAAACAGAATTTGAGAAGTTAGGTAAGTTGTACTGCACAACTGAAGATGGCACTTTGGGTGAAAGTGGATTTGTTACCAACCATACAATTCTCAAAGAGAAAAAATATGATTATATATTTACTTGCGGACCAAAACCAATGATGATGGCAGTTGCAAAATATGCCAACGATAATGGTATAGAGTGTGAAGTATCGCTAGAGAATCTTATGGCATGCGGTTTTGGTGCCTGCTTATGCTGTACAGAAAAAACTGTGAGAGGAAATGTATGTACTTGTACCGAAGGACCGGTTTTCAATATTAAGGAGTTGACATGGCTAGATTAAATGTAGAAATAGGAGATTTGAAACTGAAGAACCCAGTAACAACAGCATCTGGAACTTTCGGTTATGGAACAGAATACAAAGATTTTATCGATTTAGGGCGACTTGGCGGTATTTTTGTAAAAGGTACAACTGCTGAGCCTCGTCAAGGTAATAACTATCCCAGAATGGCTGAAACGCCTTCGGGTATGCTCAATTCTGTGGGACTTCAGAATAAGGGTGTTGATTATTTTGTAGAGCATCTCTATCCTGAAATAAAAGAGTATGATACAAATATAATTGTCAATGTATCGGGCTCAACATTAGAAGATTACGTTGTATGCTCAGAAAAGCTTGCCAACCTCGATAAAATGCCGGCAATAGAACTAAATATTTCTTGCCCCAACGTAAAAGAGGGAGGAATGGCATTCGGCGTTTCTTGTGAATCGGCAGCCAGAGTAACTCGTGCAGTAAGAGATGTATTTCCAAAAACACTTATAGTTAAACTATCTCCAAATGTCACAAACATTGCCGATATAGCAAGAGCTGTTGAAGATGCAGGTGCCGATTCGGTTTCTCTTGTAAACACCTTTCTAGGAATGGCAATAGATATTGAAAGTAGAAAACCAAAACTTTCTACTGTTACCGGTGGACTTTCCGGTCCATGCATTAAACCAATAGCAGTTAGAATGGTGCGGGAAGTTTTCAATGCTGTTAAGATTCCAATTATTGGAATGGGAGGAATTAGTTGCTGGCAAGACGCTATAGAATTTATATTGGCTGGTTCACGTGCAATACAGATAGGAACATATAATTTTGTAGACCCCACTGTTTCTGTAAAAGTTGTAGATGGCATAAACGAATATCTCGACAGACATAATATCGAGTCGGTTAATGATTTAGTAGGTCAAATGCTCTAATTGATTACTATTTTGCTATTCAGTATAATATCTGATTTGTTTTCAATATCAATAGTATCATTTTGTAATATTTAAATGCTTTTTATTTGACAAAAGGAGAAAATAATGCTACCTTTGTTGACAAATAAAAAGAAAATATTTCTGAATGAGCACACTGATTATGCCAAATTTATATATTCCTCAAGATTATAAACCACTTCTAAGTTTAGAACAAACTGAACTAGGAATTAAAAACATAAAAGATTTTTTTCAAATCAATCTTTCATCCGAATTAAGACTTCGAAGAGTAACTGCTCCACTTTTTGTTGAAAGTGGAACAGGAATTAACGACGACTTAAATGGTGTTGAGCGTGCAGTTCGTTTTCCTATAAAAGATCTTGGTGATAAAAGTGCAGAAATTGTGCATTCATTGGCTAAATGGAAACGCTTAACTCTAGCCGACTACGAAATTGAAAAAGGATTTGGTATTTATACTGATATGAATGCCATCCGTGCAGATGAAGAGCTTGATAACACTCATTCTTTGTACGTAGATCAATGGGATTGGGAGTTGGTAATAGGTGAAGAAGACCGCACTATCTCTTTCCTGAAACAAATAGTAAGACGAATTTACGCTGCTATGCTACGCACAGAATATTTGGTTTACGAACTATTTCCAATAATAAAACCGCAGCTTCCAAGTGAAATTACATTCATTCATGCCGAAGAGCTTCTGCAGAGATACCCTCAAATGAATGACAAGCAACGTGAAGATGCAATAACCAAAGAGTATGGTGCTGTATTTGTTATGGGAATTGGTTCTCCGCTTTCAAATGGACTGCCTCACGATGGACGCGCTCCTGATTATGACGACTGGAGCACTGTAAATGAAGATGGCTATAAGGGTTTAAACGGCGATCTGCTGGTTTGGAATCCTGTTCTGAAAAAAGCAGTAGAACTCTCTTCAATGGGCATAAGAGTGGATTCAAAGTCTCTGGAAAAACAAATCAAGTCGGCCGGCCTCGAAGAACGGCTTTCACTATACTTCCATAAAAGATTAATGAACAACGAATTGCCTCTTTCTATTGGCGGTGGTATAGGACAATCACGTCTGTGTATGTTCTACCTGCGCAAGGCTCATATTGGTGAAATTCAATCTAGCATTTGGCCATATGAAATGAAGGAAAAAGCAAGAAAGAATGGTATATTCTTAATTTAAGTCATTAGACTATCAATAAAAGCAACTATTATTTTATAGTAATATTTATTATTTAAGCCTGTTTGAATATTATATCATGGATGTTAAGATTGAAGAAAGCTGGAAATCTCAACTAAAAGATGAGTTCGAGAAACCATATTTCAAAGAGCTAACTCACTTTGTAAAAGATGAATACAACTCTAAAACAATTTACCCTCCATCAAAATTGATATTTAATGCATTCAACATCACTCCATTTAATGAAGTAAAAGTTGTAATTGTAGGTCAGGATCCATATCATCAACCCGGTCAGGCACACGGATTATGCTTTTCGGTTAACGATGGAGTTAAAATACCACCTTCTCTGGTAAATATTTATAAAGAGATTAACTGCGACTTAGGAATATCTGTTCCCACCTCTGGCAACCTCGAAAGATGGGCAAAACAGGGAGTACTGCTTCTCAATGCAACACTAACCGTAAGAGCAGGCCAGGCTGGATCTCATCAGGGTAAAGGATGGGAACAGTTTACAGATCGTGTAATAGATTTAATTTCGATGTATCAAAACGATATAGTCTTCATGCTATGGGGCGCCTATGCTCAAAAGAAGGGGGCAACAATAGATCAAAAGAGACATCTTATACTTAAATCACCACACCCCTCACCACTATCGGCTCACAGAGGTTTTTTTGGCAATAACCATTTCAGCAGAGCAAATGAATATCTTATAACAAAAGGAAAAAGTCCCATAGATTGGTAATACCAAAAACTACGGGACTTAATATTTAAATGAATTATCTGAGTTGAGTTTTTACAATAAGATAATTCAAAATCTTAAAATCGAATCAACCAACACTACCTTCTAATGAAATCTGAAGAAGCTTTTGAGCTTCTACGGCAAACTCCATAGGTAATTTATTAACCACCTCTTTCACATATCCATTAACAATCAAGCCAATTGCCTCTTCTTCGCCCAATCCACGCTGGTTGCAATAGAATATCTGATCTTCACTAATCTTTGAGGTAGTAGCTTCGTGCTCCAATACTGCTGTAGGATGCTGAATATCTGTATAAGGGAATGTATGCGCACCACAATGATCTGTAAGCAATAAGCTATCACATTGAGAGTGATTACGTGCATTTTCGGCCTTTTTCGTAACTTTCACCAACCCTCTGTAACTGTTCTGGCTGCTACCTGCAGAAATACCTTTCGATACAATTCTGCTACGGGTGTTTTTACCAATGTGTATCATTTTAGTACCAGTATCGGCTTGCTGATGGTTGTTGGTTACAGCAACTGAATAGAACTCGCCTACAGAATTGTCGCCTGCCAATATACAAGAAGGATACTTCCAGGTAATAGCAGACCCGGTTTCAACCTGCGTCCATGAAATCTTAGAATTTACACCCTTGCAAATTCCACGCTTTGTAACAAAGTTATAAACTCCACCAACACCATTCTTATCGCCTGGATACCAGTTCTGAACAGTTGAATATTTCACTTCGGCATTATCTAAAGCAATAATCTCAACTATAGCAGCGTGCAGCTGATTCTCATCTCTCATAGGAGCTGTACAACCCTCAAGATAACTCACATAAGAGCTGTCGTCGGCAACAATAAGAGTACGCTCAAACTGTCCAGTATTAGCAGTATTAATACGGAAATATGTAGATAATTCCATAGGACACCTTACACCTTTAGGAATATATACAAACGAACCATCGCTGAAAACTGCAGAGTTTAAAGCACCAAAGAAATTATCCTTGTAAGGAACAACAGTACCCAAATACTTTTTAACCAAGTCGGGATGATGTTTAACCGCTTCACTAAAAGAGCAGAAAATAATTCCCTTTTCGGCCAGAGCCTCTTTAAATGTAGTTTTAATAGAAACACTGTCCATAACAGCATCCACAGCCACACCTGTTAGCATTTTCTGCTCCTCCAAAGGAATACCAAGTCGCTCAAAAGTTTTCAATAACTCCGGATCCACCTCATCAAGATTTTTAGGGTTCTTCTTTTTCGATGGATCTGCATAATATATCATATCTTGATAATCAATTGGCGGAATATTCAGATGAGCCCAATCAGGCATCTCCATGGTCAACCAATGACGGTAAGCTTTCAGTCGAAACTCAAGCAACCACTCAGGTTCCTCTTTTTGTTCCGATATATGGCGAATAACATCTTCATTTAACCCTTTATCAATCACATATGTCTCCACATCAGTGGAAAATCCATATTTGTAA
>CAYZHS010000127.1:0-5730 GCA_964478295.1 uncultured Proteiniphilum sp.
TTGACCATATAGAAATGGCTGTTCCTCTTTCACCTGAAGAGTTGCGTCAAAAGAGAACAGCAATTCTACAGCATCAGTCGCAAATGGAGAGTGCTCCATTCCTTGGCGATGATGAGAGATTGTTCTGGCAACGTTCTGAGGCAAGAAACCGTGCTACAGCAGAAATGTACTGGAAGCTTGGACTTGCATCTTACGAGGCTATAGAAGCGTTTGTTGAGTATAAGCCAATTAGCTGAGATAAATAAACTTACTCGATATGGAATTATCAAAAAAAATGTTGTATATTGTGAGTCATTTTTAAAATGATTCATGTTACAAGAAAAATTCCATATCGAGTTCCTTATGGGAAACGCCACCCAAAGTAGCTTATGGCGTATGATAAGTCAGATTGACGGCCTTTCGGAGTGGTTTGCGGACGATGTTACCATGGATGAAACTGAATCTGTTTACACTTTTACATGGGGTAAAAGTGAAAGCCAAGCCGAAATAGTGCAAAGTAAGCCTCAAGTTAGTATTCGATACAGATGGATTGGAGACGATGAATCAGTTTATTTCGAATTCAGGTTGCGAAAACTTGATCTCTCGGGAGACATGACTCTGGAAGTTACTGACTTTGCCGAACCTGACGATAAAGGGGATGCTATCACCTTATGGGAATCTCAAATTGAAGAGATGAAGAGAAGACTTGGTGTGTTGTAGCTCCTTTTTTTATTATCTTTGCAGATAGTTAAAACAAGCCTCATTTTGTCCTGTTAATGAGAAAAGATTTCCACATAAAACGGTTGTATTTATATATTTTAAAGACCTTTATTCCTGTATTTTTAATGACATTTGCGATATGCCTTTTTTTGGTGTTGATGCAATTCCTTTGGAAGTATGTTGAAGATATGGTAGGGAAAGGTTTGGGCTTAGGTGTACTGGGCGAAATGTTTTTGTATGCAGCTCTTAATCTTATACCTTTGGCACTTCCACTATCAATATTACTTGCATCGTTAATGGTGTTTGGAAGTATGGGTGAGAACCTTGAACTTCTGGCAATTAAGTCGGCCGGTATTCCACTGCTTAGAATTATGAAGCCACTTATTATTCTTGTTTTTTCGATAAGCATTGGAGCCTTTTTCTTTCAGAATAATGCTATTCCAATAATTCAAACAAAATTTTATACACTTTTGATATCCATTAGGCAGGCTTCGCCCGAACTGGACATTCCTGAAGGTGTTTTTTATAAAGAGATTGACGGTTACAATTTATATGTAGATCGTAAAGACCAGAAAACCGGAATGCTATACGATGTTTTAATTTACGATATAGCTAGTGGTTTTAATAACATGGCAGTTATTGTATGTGACTCTGCCGAAATGGCTTCGAATGAAGATAAAACCATGCTGATCTTCACGATGTACAGTGGACAACAGTTTCAGAACTGGAATCAGGGTAAAAACGTAAGATATGATCAGGATTTTGTTCCTTACTCAAGAGAGAATTTTAAGGAGAAGGTAATGATGATTCCTTACGATGCTAACTTTTCGCGTATGGGCGAAGATGTAATTGAAGGTAGCTCTACAAGTAATTACGTTTCAAAAAATCTTAAAGAGTTATCTTTTTCTATAGATTCTATGAGATATATTATGGATAGTGTGAATCTTGTTGATAGAAACTTGATGAAGAACTATTCATACTTATCATTTAGAGGAGGTTATCCTGATGATAAAAAAGATTCATTGATAACAGCGGCAATAAGTTCAGATATATTGGTGCCATCACCCGATACACTTTTTCAATCTAAGGAGCTTCATGAAAAATCTACAATAATGCAGAATGCATACATGAAAGCTGATAATAACAGTAATGAGTTTTTATTCAGGTCAATTAATAAAACAACTACACAAAAAACAATTAACAGACATTGGGTAGAGTGGCATCGAAAGTTCACAATTCCTTTTACCTGTTTGATATTTTTCTTTATTGGTGCACCTCTGGGGTCGATTGTGCGTAAGGGGGGACTAGGTACTCCTATTGTTATTTCTGTTATTCTGTTTATTATATACTATATTGTAGATAATGTAGGATATAAAATGACTCGCGATGGTGTTTGGGAGCACTGGTTTGGTATGTGGTTTAGTGCCCTTGTGCTGCTTCCCATAGGTGTTTTCCTTACATATAAAGCAATGAACGACTCGGTAATTCTTAATGCCGATACTTATACTACATTCTTTAAAAGATTGTTTTTTATTCGAGAGAAGAGGAAATATTCAGTTAAGAGTGTTATAATTGACAGGCCTCAGTACTCAGTAATTTCAACTGAAATTACGGCTTTAAATGAAAAGATTGAATTGTTCATATATAAAAATAGATCTGTATCATACAAGAATTATTGGACAGATGTGAGCTATAATGATGAACTAATCTCAATTAAAGTATCATTAGAAAATTTACTTAGTCAGCTTTCAAACTCAAATAATCATGAGGTGTTGTCGAAAGCCGAAGAGTATCCAGTATTAATAAATAGTGTACGTTCATTTAAACCTGATAGCATACCTGCTAGGCTTAGTATGTATGTTTTTCCTGTAGGGATTATATTGCGAACACTCTCTATACCGTTTGAAATGAGGATTATAAATGATCTTAAAGCAGTAAAGCGGTTAAATGACGAATTAAAGACCATTTTGCAAAATAAATATGCAACTGGCGTTTTAACAACAGCACAAAACTAAATTGAGATATGCAAGAAAAAATAATATTAGATAGCATTGAAGAAGCTATTGAGGAAATTAGAAAAGGAAATTTTATCATCGTTGTTGATGATGAGGACAGAGAAAATGAGGGCGATTTAATTATTGCTGCAGAATGTATAACTCCTGAAAAGGTTAATTTTTTAGAGACTCATGCAAGGGGACTAATTTGTGCTCCTGTAACAAAAGAGAGGGCTGAAGAGTTAGACTTGCCAATGATGGTGACTAATAATACTTCGGTTCACGCAACTCCTTTTACTGTTTCTATCGACCTGTTAACTCATGGCTGTACAACCGGTATTTCTGCTTATGACAGAGCTCAGACTATATTGGCACTTACTCGTGAGGAGACTGCTCCAGAAGATTTCGGTCGCCCGGGACATATATTCCCTTTAAGAGCACAGTCGAAAGGTGTTCTACGCCGTGCAGGTCATACTGAGGCTACAATTGATTTTGCACGTCTTGCAGGCTTGTACCCGGCAGGTGCTCTTGCAGAAATCAAAAATGAAGATGGTTCAATGGCCAGATTGCCTGAGTTAATGGATATGGCTAAGAAATTTAACCTTAAAATTGTTTCTGTATCTGATTTAATTAAATATCGACTCAAAACAGAATCTCTTATAGAGAGGGGTGAAGCAGTTAAACTTCCTACTGAATATGGTGATTTTAAAATGGTTCCATTCATACAAATAGCAACAGGACAGGAGCATGTTGCACTTATAAAAGGTGAGTGGGAAGATAACGAACCGGTTTTAGTGCGTGTTCACTCTTCATGTATGACAGGAGATATTTTTGGCTCACTGAGGTGTGAGTGTGGCGAACAGCTTCACAAAGCTTTAGAACTTATAGAGAAGGAGGGAAAAGGAGTTCTGGTTTATCTCAATCAAGAGGGTAGAGGCATTGGACTTATGGCTAAGGCTTCTGCTTACAAGTTGCAGGAGCAGGGACTTGATACTGTTGATGCTAACTTGCATTTAGGTTATCAGGCTGATGAAAGAGATTATGGTGTAGGTGCTCAAATATTGAGGAGTCTTGATGTTAAAAAGATGCGTCTCATGAGTAATAATCCTAAGAAGAGAATCGGACTTGAGTCGTATGGACTTACTGTTGTAGAGAATGTGCCACTTGAAATAACTCCAAATAAGTTTAATCAATTTTACATGGAGACAAAGAAAAAGAAAATGGGGCACGTATTGAAAAATATTAAGTAGTTTGACTGAATAACATGATCCAGATTTATTTTATTATTGCATTTGCGGCAGGTGGAATTATAGCATGGATCATTGCTACATTGTTTGCAAAGTCTAAATCAGTTTCTAAAGATGAGTATGATAGACTTTTGGAAATGAATTACTCTCTTAAGAGCCAATTGACTATTGCAAACGATAAGCTGAATGAGAGTATTGAGGCTAGAAAAAATGAAATAGAGGGTCTGCACAAACAGTTGAACCTGGAGTTTGAGAATATCGCTTCAAAAATTCTTGAAGAAAAAAGTGAGAAGTTTACAAACCTGAATAGAATTAATCTAGATTCAATCTTAAGGCCTTTTGGTGATAATATCGATTTATTCCGCAAAAAAGTTGAAGAGGTTTACTTCAGTGAATCACGCGAGCGTTTTTCTCTTGGGCAAGAACTGAAGAATCTACGTGAATTGAACAATAAGCTGAGTGCCGAAGCTAACAGTCTTACGCAAGCACTTAAAGGCAATTCTAAGGTTCAGGGCGATTGGGGACAGATGATATTGGAAAATATATTAGAAGGGTCTGGCTTGGTTAAGGATCGCGAGTATTTTGTTCAGGAGTTTCTAAAAGATGAAGACGGTAATTATCAGGTTAATGATAAGGGTGTAAAGATGCAGCCTGATGTGATTATTGCTTATCCCGATAAAAGAAAAGTAATCATCGACTCAAAGGTTTCACTTACTGCGTTTACTAATTATATAGGGAGTGAAGATTCTGAAGAACAGAAAAGTTTCATTAGCGATCATTTGCGATCGGTGAAGAAGCATATTGATGAATTAAGTGCAAAAAGTTATCAGGATTATGCTGACACTCTCGACTTTGTGATGATGTTTATTCCAAATGAACCTGCATATATGCTGGCATTGCAGCATGAGGAAAAATTATGGCAATATGCTTACGATAGGAAGATACTCTTGATAAGTCCTACCAACCTTATAGCCGCTTTGAAGTTGATTGCAGATTTGTGGAAACGAGAATATCAGAACCGTAATGCTATGGAAATTGCAGACAGGGGGGCTGCACTATACGATAAACTGGTTAATTTTGTTTCGTCGCTTACCGAAATAGATACACACCTTGATAGAGCAAAAAAAAGCTACAATAATGCATATTCTCAATTAAAGTCGGGTAGGGGTAATCTTATTGGACAGGCAGAGAAATTGCGCGAATTAGGGGTTAAATCAAAAAAATCGCTCCCTTCATCTTTGTTAGATTAAAACTAATTGTTTTGGTCTTTAATTACTTGCCATTGATATATATATTATTAAAATACTGATTGAAACTGAACAACATTAAATTATAAGAACATGTACGGAAAAATAAAAGAACATCTGCAAAATGAATTGAAAAACATTGAAGATGCAGGGTTATACAAGAACGAAAGAATTATTGTTACACCACAAAGTGCAAAAATTAAAGTAGAAACCGGACAGGAGGTCTTAAATTTCTGTGCAAATAATTATCTGGGACTTTCTGATCATCCTCGTCTAATTAGTGCAGCGAAAAGAGCACTTGACGAGCGTGGGTATGGTATGTCATCTGTACGTTTTATATGTGGTACACAAGATTATCACAAAGAGCTTGAGAATACTATAAGTAAGTTTTTTCACACAGAAGATACAATATTATATGCTTCTTGCTTTGATGCAAATGGTGGTTTCTTTGAGCCGCTTTTTACAGAAGAGGATGCCATTATCTCAGACTCTTTAAATCATGCTTCAATTATTGATGGTGTGCGTTTATGTAAAGCAAAAAGA
>CAYZHS010000128.1:0-5701 GCA_964478295.1 uncultured Proteiniphilum sp.
GTGGAGGCAGATGGTCCTGTTGCTCAAAACGAAATTGCTTATATAAATCATGCCGGAACTAGATTGATGGCCGAAGTGATTAAGGTTGTGGGTAAGAATGCCAACCTTCAGGTGTTTGAGAGCACAAGAGGTCTCACTGTGGGAGCTGATGTAGAGTTTCAAGGGCATATGCTTGAGGTGGTGCTGGGACCAGGTTTATTACAAAGAAATCTTGACGGGCTTGAGAATGACCTTGATAAGATGTCGGGGGTTTTCCTTAAAAGGGGTGAGTATACCTTCCCTCTTGATGAAAATAAGTTATGGCAATTTAAGCCTGTTGCAAAAGTGGGCGATGTGGTGAGTGCCGGATCGTGGCTTGGTGAGGTTGACGAGAACTTTCAGCCTCACAAAATTATGGTGCCTTTTGTTACTAAAGGAGAGCATAAAATAAAAAGCATTGCAAAAGAGGGCGAATATAATATCAGTCATACAGTGGCAGTGTTAGTGGATAGTGAGGGCAAAGAAACTGAGGTAAATATGATTCAGCGCTGGCCGGTGAAAATTCCGCTAACTGTTTACAGCGATAAGCCAAGACCATATAAGTTGCTGGAGACAGGTGTGCGTGCAATTGACACACTAAATCCAATTGTGGAGGGCGGAACAGGTTTTATTCCTGGTGCATTTGGAACAGGTAAGACTGTTTTGCAACATGCTATTTCTAAACAAGCTGAAGCCGACATTGTTATTTTTGCTGCTTGTGGAGAGCGTGCTAATGAGGTGGTGGAAATATTTACTGAATTTCCACAGCTTATCGACCCACATACGGGCAGGAAGCTGATGGAGCGAACAATAATTGTGGCTAACACTTCAAACATGCCGGTTGCAGCTCGTGAAGCATCTGTATATACAGCTATGACAATTGCAGAGTACTACAGGTCGATGGGACTTAAAGTGTTGCTGATGGCCGACTCTACTTCGCGCTGGGCTCAGGCTCTTCGTGAGATGAGTAACCGACTTGAGGAACTGCCCGGACCAGATGCGTTTCCGATGGACTTATCGGCAACTATATCTAACTTCTATGGCAGGGCCGGTCATGTTATACTAAATAATGGCAAGGAGGGTTCTATAACCTTTTTAGGAACTGTTTCTCCTGCCGGTGGTAACCTTAAGGAGCCTGTTACGGAAAACACAAAAAAGGTGGCACGCTGCTTTTATGCTCTTGAACAGGATAGAGCAGACAAAAAGAGATATCCTGCAATAA
The DNA here is from genome assembly GCA_964478295.1 of uncultured Proteiniphilum sp. Classification (GTDB taxonomy): domain Bacteria; phylum Bacteroidota; class Bacteroidia; order Bacteroidales; family Dysgonomonadaceae; genus Proteiniphilum. The sequence continues at coordinate 1,241 of CAYZHS010000128.1, forward strand.
ACCCTATCGATTCATACTCAAAGTATTTTGAATATCCTGAGTTTGAAAAATTTATATCGGAACACATTTCGGAGGACTGGACTGATAAGGTGAGTGAGATAAAGACGCGACTGCTTAGAGGTAAGGAGATTGCAGAGCAGATTAATATTCTTGGTGACGACGGTGTTCCTGTGGAGTTTCACGTTACTTTTTGGAAGTCTGAGTTTATAGATTTTGTTATTCTGCAGCAAGATTCGTTTGATGATGTGGATGCAGTTTCATCTATTGAGCGTCAGAAAAATATTCTCGACTTGGTTATTGGTGTTTGTCGCACCGATTTTGAGTTTGACAACTTCAATGATGTTGCGGCTTTCTTTAAGGAGATTATAAATGCGGGAAGACAAATGAACTACTCGGAGTATGAGTCTGAGAGATTTTACAAATACTATAATCAGTTGAAAAAGATGGTTTCTTCTAAGAATGTGGAGAGTTTGGAAGAGGAGATAGTTGCTAACTGATAAACTGAAATATAATGGCTAAAGCATTTCAAAAAATATATACACATATCACTCAAATTACAAAGGCTACCTGCTCGGTTAAAGCTACTAATGTTGGGTATGACGAACTGGCCACTGTTGATGGAAAACTGGCACAGGTGGTAAAGATAATTGGCGATGAGGTTACCTTACAGATTTTTGAGGGTACAGAAGGTATTCCCACAAATGCAGAGGTGATATTTATGGGCAAGTCGCCTTCACTAAAAGTTAGCGATCAGCTGGCTGGACGTTTCTTTAACGCTTTTGGCGAACCTATAGATGGTGGTCCGGTACCGGAAGGTGAAGAGAGGGCTATTGGTGGTCCATCAGTTAACCCTGTTAGAAGAGATCAGCCTTCGGAGCTTATTGCAACAGGTATAGCGGGAATCGACCTAAACAACACTTTAGTATCGGGGCAGAAGATACCTTTCTTTGCGGATCCCGACCAGCCCTTTAATCAGGTAATGGCAACGGTGGCACTTCGTGCTGAAACCGACAAGATTATTCTTGGTGGTATGGGTATGACTAACGACGACTATCATTACTTTAAAAATGTATTTAGTAATGCTGGGGCGCTCGACCGTATTATATCGTTTATGAATACAACTGAAGACCCTGCAGTGGAGCGTTTACTAGTACCTGACATGGCTCTTACGGCTGCCGAGTATTTTGCGCTGGACAAGAATGAGAAGGTATTGGTACTGTTAACAGATATGACATCTTATGCCGATGCTTTATCAATTGTATCAAATCGTATGGATCAGATTCCATCGAAAGACTCGATGCCTGGATCGCTATATTCCGACTTGGCAAAGATATATGAGAAAGCTGCTCAATTCCCATCGGGTGGTTCAATTACCATTGTAGCGGTTACTACACTTTCAGGTGGTGATATTACTCACGCTGTGCCCGATAATACTGGTTACATAACAGAAGGTCAGCTGTTTCTTCGTTTCGATAGTGATGTGGGCAAGGTTATTGTAGACCCTTTCCGTTCTCTCTCTCGACTAAAACAGAATGTGCAGGGTAAGAAAACTCGTGAGGATCATCCTCAGCTGATGAATGCGGCTGTGAGACTATATGCAGATGCGGCTAACGCCAGAACTAAACAGGAGAATGGCTTTGAACTTACTGACTACGATCTTAGGACGCTTGCTTTTGCTAAGGATTACTCGAGAGAGTTGCTTGCTATTGATGTGAATCTAAACACTGTAGAGATGCTTGACAAGACATGGGAGCTGCTTTCGGCTCACTTCAAGCAGAGCGAGGTGAATATGAAACAGGAGTTGGTTGATAAGTACTGGAAATAGGCAATGGCTATAAAATTTCAATATAATAAAACATCCCAACAGAACCTGGAGAAACAACTGGGTGTTCGTGAGCGTGCGCTACCTACTTTACAGAATAAGGAGACGGCTCTTCGAATGGAGGTAAAAAAGGCCAAAGAAGAAATAAAGAACTTAGAGAAGGAGCTTGAGGCACAGGTACACTCTTATGACAAGATGATGGGTATGTGGACTGAGTTTGACACTTCGCTAATAAGTGTGAAGGATGTTCGTCTATCGAAGAAGAAGATTGCAGGTGTGCAAATTCCTATTCTTGACGGGGTGGACTTTGAGATAAAACCTTTTAGCCTTTTCAATCAGCCCAAGTGGTTTCTTGATGGGGTAAAAACTGTAGAAGGCCTTGCCGAAATTGGCATACGCAGTGAATTTCATGATATAAAGCTGAGCAGGCTAGAGCATGCCCGCAAGAAAACTACTCAGAAGGTAAACTTGTTTGAGAAGGTGCAGATTCCAGGATATCAGGAGGCTATATTAAAGATAAAACGTTATCTGGAGGATGAGGAGAATCTCTCTAAATCGTCGCAGAAGATTATGCGTTCGCATCAGGAACAAAGAAGGGAGAAACAAAAAAGAATTGGAGGTGAAGATATATGGTAGCATCGATGAAGAAGTTTGTTTTTCTTGCATTCCATAAGGAATGGGATCAATTCCTACACGACCTGAGGGACTTGGGAATGGTTCATGTTGTGGAGCATGACAGGAAAGATATTGATGAGGATAGTCTCTACAATTTAATTAAAAGTAAAAAGGAACTTGAAGAGGCTAAAAAGGTTCTCTCAAGAAGCAGGGACAAGAAGCTAAACAATTCATATAACGAACCCAATGCTGCGCTTGGCAAAGGTATAATTGCTGAGATTGAGAAGATTGAAGATGAGAAGATTTCGCTTAGTCAGCAACTTATGGTTGCCACAAAAGAGAGAGACACCCTTAAGCCATGGGGCAATTTCAACCCGAAACAGATCGAACTATTGAAGGCTGCTGGGTATAACATCAACTTCTTTATTTCTTCTAATATAAAATACAATCCCGAATGGGAGGAGTTATATGACATCTTTATTGTTAAGAAAGAGTCGTCGCGCACCTATTTTATTACGGTTAGCCGTGAAGAAAAAATGTCGGAACTACTGGATCTTGAAGAGGAGAAGTTGCCTGATGTTTCTTTAAGTGATTTAGAGGCTTTAATTGTCTCGATAAACGAGAAGTTTAAGCAACAGGATGAGGCGTTGGTAAAGTTATCTGACAATATTCCTTCACTTGATGCAGCAATAAATGAACTAGAGAATGAAATTCAGTTTTCTAAGGTAGTACAGAGCGGCACGCCCATGGCAGATAATAAGGTTATACTGCTTCAAGGTTGGGCTCCAGAGGATACAGTGCCTGCAATAGAAGAGTATCTGAATAAAGGCAGCGTTTACTTTGAGACGTACAACCCTTCTCCGGATGACGATGTGCCAATTAAATTTAAAAACAACAAGTTTACACGTCTGTTTGAGCCTATTGCCGAACTGTATGAGTTGCCAAAATATAATGAGATTGATTTAACCCCATACTTTGCACCATTTTACATGATATTCTTTGGTCTTGCACTGGGGGATATCGGTTATGGTGCATTTCTGCTGCTGCTTGCTACCATTTTTAAAGTGGTAAAGAAAAAAACTATAAGCAAGCCCATGCGTGGTACAATGTCGCTAGTGCAGATACTTGGTGCATCAACAATGGTTTGTGGACTGCTCCAAGGTGGCTTTTTTGGATTTAATATTTACGAGATAAATGCACCATTCATAAAGAATCTTGAGAGTACTTTTTATTTTGACAACTCTCAAATGTTTGCTCTATCACTAATATTGGGGGTTGTACAGATTATGTTTGGTATGATTATGAAGATATTTAACAGAACCAAGCAGTTTGGATTTAAGTATGCTCTTTCATCAATAGGATGGTTTGTATTCCTTTTGAGCTTTATAATAGCCTCTACACTCCCTTCGTTTTTACCCATGATGGGTACTGTTCACAGTGCAATTATGATTGCTTCGGGAATATTGATTGTGTTTTTCAACTCACCTGATAAGAATCCGCTTGTGAATATCGGCTCATCACTTTGGGATACATATAATATGGCAACGGGACTGTTGGGTGATATCTTGTCGTATGTGCGACTATTTGCTCTTGGCCTGTCGGGTGGTATTTTAGCAAGCGTATTCACAAGCCTGGCTACAGGAATGAGTCCCGACCAAGCAATATTGGGTCCTATAGTAACTGTTGCAATATTCCTTTTTGGTCATGCCATAAACATCTTTATGAATGCTCTGGGTGCATTTGTGCATCCGTTGCGACTTACCTTTGTGGAGTTTTATAAAAACTCTGAATTTTCTGGAGGAGGAAATAAATTCAGACCTTTTGCAAAGAGTTGAATTAATATGAACAAATAAATCAGCAAGTATCTTATTCAAAAAAGGTTATATACAATTATCATATATATATATAAACAAAAGAGTGTAATAAAATAAATATTCATAAACAACATTATAATTTAAAAGCAAATAGATGGAAACAAATTTAATAATTGCCTATACAGGTATAGCAATTATGCTGGCACTTGC
>CAYZHS010000129.1:0-5678 GCA_964478295.1 uncultured Proteiniphilum sp.
TACGTTCAATCAACGCCTTGTCTACGACTGCGGAAACTGAGCCATCCGGAATCACGCGGAAGTTTTTCTCTACGGTCTTGAACGCGCAGACACCTTCGTCTTTTATGAGCGTTTCGAGTTCCGATGAGATGCCGCCTTCCCGCAATTCTCGCTTCAGAGCCTCCGTGCAGAACGAAGGGGAAACGGTTGGGAAGAAATCGAAAAGGATTCTGGCGGAAACCGTCCATGCGGGATTCGCGACGACATCAGGATCGTTCGCGTCGAGCGAGATTGTCCACACATCAGCCTCCGAAGATTGCGCGTTCCGGTTGATGCGCCCCGCCAATTGCAGCAGGGACGCGAGCGAAGCGCATTCGCGGACGCCCGTGCGGAACGACAAATCTACGCCTGCTTCGACGCAGGATGTGGCAAAGAGGAACCAGTTGTTGTGCCCTTGATAGCGCAATTTGGCCTTGACCAGATCCAGCGTGATTTCCCTGTCCTTTGGCGAGAGCGAAGTCGAAAGATGCAGCACATTCCCCGGGCCGAATGTCTCCGCCGCAAGACACGCCGTCGCTGCTGCGGTGTGAACGGTGTTGAGGACGACAAGGACAGGGCCTTCGAGCGTCGCGAGCCAGCCCACCAATGCCGCGAGCGACAACGGTTCCGGCTTGCGACGATAGGCAACGCGGACGGTCTCGGCGGAGGCGAGTGCCGTTTGCACGGCGGGCGGGAGAATGTTTGAGACTGCGGCGCAAGCGCCGCCAGTCTGATCTTCGATGCGGAATTCATCAAGTTCCCAGAAGCGGTTGAGGGAACCGGAGGCTAATGTCCAGAAGCACTGCCAATCGCGCGCAGTAAGGTTGATCCACTGCCACGCGAGCGGGATGAGTTTGGCCGGGAGCATCGCGTGCGCCTCGTCGAGGAACACAGCGGAGCCGGGGAGGTTGTGGAGACGGCGGAGCGTCGCGGGATCATTGGAGGCCAGCGTCTCAAAGAACGCGACGGCGGTGGTGACGACAATGGGCGCGTTCCAAAGCGCGGTCAGGCGTCGGCTTTCCTTGTTTGCAAAATCAGCACGGTGGTGAAGTTCGGCAACCACCTCCTCTGGATTCTCGCCGGGCAGTACAAGCGCCTTGCGGTACACCTCCACGGACTGGCGGATAATATTGGTGAATGGCAGGATGATGAAAACACGACGGAGCTGGTGCTTCTCTGCGATGCGTAAAAGATGTGCCATAACAGCGGTGGTCTTACCCGTGCCGACGGGTGCGTCACATTCGGTGAGCGACACGTCCATCGGCGATTGGAGACACGCATCAAAAAAGGCCGACCGAAGCGCATTGCGCCGCTGCTCCTCGGACGAGGCGGCGGGTGGAAACGATGAAACGTATTTCTTCAATGCATCTAAACGCTCGGCGGCACGAAGCTCGAGCGGAGACTGCGCCCTGACTGTTTCTCCGGAGGCACGGGCCGCGTCGCCGTGGTCGGCGTCGGTCAGGCAGGAAAAGAGTATGCGGAAGTCAAATGCGGTGTGGACGCCGATCAATGAACCAGGCGGCGATAAGCAACCGCTTTCCGCGTGCCTGCGCAAAAGTTCGGGGAGCGCACGATCAACTGCGGCGCGTGTATCTGCGTCTGCGCGGCGCAAAGGCGGGTTTTGCGATCGGATTTCATTAAGATCCGGTAATCCGATGTGATGCGCGTAAACTAGCAGGGCTGGCAGGATTTCTTGTTGTGCGGAAAGATGCGCGGCCCCTGCATCTTCATGCGGAATGGGCAGGTGCGCATGGGAATTCTTTCCGGTTAAGATCGCCTGATTCGCGTCATCAAGTTTGCCTAGATCGTGAAATGCGGCGGCAGCACGGATAATCGAGGCGAGACCATCTGTCGCGCTGTTGCCTCGATAGTAAGGCGAAGCCTCCGCCCAGAACCGAGCCGCACTATTCAGAACATTTGTGGTGTGTTCGGAATACGGTTGGTTCGGGGCGGAAGGCGAAGCGCTACGGGCAAAATAGATCATAGATTCATCAAGTCCTTTGCTGTAACCTTCTTGTCGAGTTCATCCGGAAGGCCACACGGAACATTGTAATCGTCCCACGAGGTTGAGGGGGCTAGAGGCTCATCGCCTTTCCGCTTAGGCATAAGCGCATCGATCAACAGATAATCTGGAGAAGAACCAAGCGCGTCCTTGTGCTGCATCCACCAAGCATGGCGGATGCGGACATCAGGACGGATGGCAGAGCGCGTGTGGTCGTAAGCGTAGGGGATGAGGCGTTTCAGTAATTCGACATCGCAGGGCTTGCACCCGGACTTATGGGCAAGGCTGGGGTTGATGAAAAATGGCATCACATAAACCCCGTGTTCTACCACACGATAAGCTAACGGCGCCATACCTTGGTTCTTGCCTTCTTGCACGCCTGCTTTGTTTGAATTTGTTTGACGCCTAATGATTATGGGACAAACGGAGAGCCCCATGCCAAACTGAACGATGCCGGTCTTGATGTAGCCCTTATTCCTTGCTTTTTCAGCATCCGCATCACCCGAGCTTTTCGATTCCAAAAAAGTGTTCCCGAAAAGTCGAGCATCCCAATATTTTTTGACGAAAGCACTGTCCAAAAAATTCGTTTCGATGTATGACTCCTTCGGCCCCATCTCTTTGAAGATCGCCTTGCGGTCGCGCCCGCGCGATTCGAGAATGCCAAACTGATAGCCGTCAGGATTTGAAATCAAATCCGTGGGTTGTTTTGTAACCGTTTGGAAAACTGGTCCATCGGCGAGTTCAAGGAGATCACGCAACTTGCGCTTGAAGGAGACGGGGGATATCTCACCCTGTCCGTTGTCGCGCTGGCGCGGGTCGCTTTCTGCATCGGGGTTGCCGTTGGGGTTGGAGTTGACGGCCTCGATGATGAGAAGGCCGGTGACACGCTTGATTTCGTTGCTCATTGCTGGGTTCCTTCGGGTTCGGTGGTTTCGGTTGAGGTTTCAGGTTTTTCGGATTTCGGGAAAGACGAGAGGTAGCCGAGAAAAATCTGGGCACGTTCTTCGGTCGAGGGACGGACGGGCCAGTTTGTTTGATGGAGCGCATCTGCAATAGTCGCCCATTGATGCACCCAATAATGGGCGAGTCCACTCTTTTCTTCCCCGTGGAATCTCTTTACCCACTTCAGATAGGGAGTAACGCGGATGGCAAGCTGATTAAACGCCCGGAGTGGAGACTCCAACATTGGGCTCAGTAACGAACTGCCACAGAGTTCGGGCAGTTTGTCGTCGGGTCGCACGACTTCGCAGTAGAGGCGGTGGATTTCGTCCGCGATGCGCAGGAAGCGGCCGAGTTGAAATGCGCTTTCGTTCATATAGCTTTCCTTTGTTTTTCCGAGTTTGTAGAGCAGGAGCCCAAGGACGCCGGGATAAGTTTTCAAATTGGACAAATCCCTCCGGTCCGCGATTTCGTTGCGCCCTTTCGCCCGGCAGAGTGCAATGAAGTAGGTTTGCGAATGGGCGAGGAAACGCTCCGCGATGTAGGCGGTTTGCATGGCTTCGGGCGTGTCCAACAGGAGCCGCAGCCCCGTCGAAGGTTCGAAGAGTTTGACCTCGCTTTGCTTGACTTCGTTTCGTGAGAGCCTCCATACGACGTTGAGAATCTTGTGGAGCTTGACGGGAAAGACCGTCTGCGGTTTTACGGGAACGGGGAAGCTCCTACCTTTGTCGTTCTTGCCCTCGCCCCATGTTCGGATGTCCAGCGGCGGAATGTTCTTGAAGCCCGCATCCCATGCATGGGATGCAGCTTCGAGCGAGACGACAGTGGTGTTGCGGTAATAGACCACCTTTGTTCGCGCCTTGTCCATTTTACGCAAGGAAAAGATCTCGATAGCACCGTCTTTCGCCGCCTCGCCTTGGCCTTTCAATTGGGCGATAACACGTTCTGCAAGCACCTTGAACTTCTGTTCCACGAGAACGTCCTTTCGCTGGACGCCTAGCAGTGCGGCGAGTTGCGGAAGGGAATCCGGAGGCAACTCGGCGGGATAGGCGAAAAGCAGCTCGTTGTCGCCGGCGATACCGAACGTGGATCCTTCGTTTTCAAGCGCGGATAACCGCTCCAGTGCAACTCTCGCACGTTCGCGCGACGCATTGCCGACTGGGAATGTCGCGCTACCTGCGAGGTGGTAGCGGTTCTGCGCGGGGATGTCCTTGTTCAGTGAGCGAATTTTGATCCGCCCCAGCAGACGCGGTACGGCAATGTCGCTGAAAAGGTCATTCACGCCATCGGCATCACCGTCGTACGCATCTTTAGCATCAGCAGGCCCGGTTTGAAGACACTTTTTATCAACGGTGGACAACAGCATGCTCAGCCGTTCCAATGTCTTGACGTGCGCAACTGGATACTCCGTATACTCTTTGACATCAAGAAAAACGGAGATTTTCTTTCCTGATACTGGCTTCCACCCCCAGTCGTTATTCAGAATTTGTGTATCAAACGCCGTCCAAAACGCTTCTGCTTCGAGTTTTCGGACGATGGCAAGCAATGTTGTGATCGTCTCGCTCTTGACGTGCCGACTTCCAATACGCCTTTCAATTTCTTCCCGTGCCACACAAAAGTTCCGCTCCAGTCCCTCCAGCGTTTTCTTCAGTTCTTTTTTTCGTTTATCGTCAGGCATCCCGCTGACGTGCGTAATGTTGAATCCGGGTAAGGAGCTGAATTTGTTCGGCGCGAATTTCCGTAGTTGGCCCGCATGTTCAGGCGTGAGCCTTTCCAAGCGTTCAATCAGCCCGTCTGAAGTCAACCACACACGGATGCAAGGCGATAAAGCGGAGGCCTTGGGCAGCGGTTGCATGTTCGGATGCCAAACAAAGGTTTTTGGCAAATCCCGCATCGCATCCGCGACTTTCATCAACTCGTTAATCATGACTAGGGCTCCTTGTCTTGATGCCGTACTCCAGAACTCCTCTCTCGATCTTCACATTCTGGTCGTAGGTGAAGCGCACCTTGGAATTCCCATCCGGAAAAACTTCGCGCAACATGGACGGCAAAACGATATTGATGTCCTCCTGCACGCCGCAGCCTTCACGGAACGGACCGACATATGAGGGGACGAACTCTTTCCAGCCAAGGCATGGCAGGGTGAACCACTGGCCACGCTTAAGACGGCGCTCGAAGATCGCGGCATAGGCATGGCCGGGCGAAGTGGTGCCACTTGAAGGTGTTCCGCGCGGCGTGCTGCCTTTGGCCCCACCCTTGAAATCGTGAGTTCCGGTTTTGACGGGGACGGGGTTGTCCCATCGCTGTGCCTTCTCATCCAAAGAGGTTTTGTTCCTTGCCGGATAGACGTAGGCGTACATCCTGTAGCAGACATCCGTCAGAACGGTCGCGAAAAACTGGAAGGCCCCATCTTGTCCGCTTTTCCTGAGCGGGCCGTTGTAGTTGGTGGCGTAGCCGTGAAAATGCAGCGGTTTGCAGATCTCGACTTTGAATGGAACGACCTCGACCGCCGGCCCCCACAAAACCGATTTGAATATCCCTTGAACTGCAGAATAGGTCGGCGCTGGATAGCTGACCGGGCAGTCCCCCGTATCGGGCCGGGTCCACATGGCGGTGTTGCCGGCAATCTCCATTTTGACTTCGTACGGTTTCATTTCGGCCGTTCTCCCAAGTTTCCCTCTGTCCGGCGCTTTCACGCCGGACAGAGGGATGATGATTC
>CAYZHS010000130.1:0-5668 GCA_964478295.1 uncultured Proteiniphilum sp.
ATAATAAAGTTTCAATTAAATTAGAAGCAGAGTCTTCAATAATAAATTCTGATTTATTAGAAATAGTAGAAGATGATAGATTGTCTGGAAACAAAGGGGTAACATTAAGAGAAACCTCAAAATCAGCAATTGATGGTGAAAGAGATCTTGCCGATATTACATTTAAGTTAGATTTACCTGAGGGTAGTTATGTGTTAACAACAAATGCTTATACAGACAGTGAAGGAGCAGCATTGATGAAAACAGCGACTAGCAAGTATGAATCAATGTATATTAGAATACAAATAGATAGTAATCGTCCCACAAAAAGGGTTGTTTATGTACCATGGGATAGACCACGGCAAGAGTCGGGTAAGTTTTATTTTAGTGGTGAAAATCAAGAATTGAAAATTTGGATTCCAAGAGGTATCAGGTTAGATTATATTCAAATCAATAGCTATGTCCAGCCATCGGTAAGTGAATCAGTAAAAGAATATATACCTCCTTTCACTCCTCCATCAGATAGGCCTCGACTTTGGGTTAATTCAAAATCACTTGATATTGTAAGAGATAGGTTAACTATTGGTGAAAACAAAAATGAATGGGAAGCATTAAAAAAGAGAGCACTTGAAGCATATGAAGTTATTTATGAAGACGATGTGGAGGTTTCTTATGATGCAAAATTAGAAACATTAGCAAGAGAAAAAGCCTTTTATTACTTGATGACAAACGATAAGCGAGTTGGTCGTGAGTCTATTGAGTTAATGACTAATTATCTTAAACATGTAGAGTTTAGTAATATTCTTGATATAACTAGAGAGATTGGGAGAGCAATTTATACTGCTTCTCTGGTTTATGACTGGTGTTATGGCCTATTAGAAGGTGATGAAAAGGATATATTGTACAATAATTTAATGAGGTTAGCTGAAGATATGGAAGTTGGCTGGCCACCATTTAAGCAGTCAATATTAACCGGACATGGAAGTGAAGCGCAAATTACAAGAGATTTACTTTCGATGAGTATTGCAATTTATGATGAGGATCCAGTGCCATACAAATATTGCTCATATCGTATTCTCAATGAGTTGATACCAATGAGAAACTGGCAGTATCAATCTCCCAGACATAATCAGGGAGTAAGTTACGCTGCATTTAGAAGTACTTGGGATATGCACGCTGCATGGTTGTTTTACAGAATGACAGGAAGGGAAATATTCGACTCAAATATAAAAAAACTTCCTATGCACTGGTTATATTTGAGATTGCCCGATGGAGAAATGTTGAGAGATGGAGATGGGATTGTGCAAGGATTACCCGGAAAGGATTATTATTGGAGAAGTCCTCAAATAATGTTTTTGTTTTATACTTATGCTTCAGACCCAATTATTAAAGGTGAATTTAAAAGGCAGGGAGGAAAATTTAATGATTCAGTTTTGTATCTTCTTTTAAATGATCCGGAACTTAAGTCAGAGGAGAGTTTAAACTCTTTGCCTTTAACAATAGATTTTGGACCAATTATTGGATCAATGGTCGCAAGAACTGGATGGAACATTGGGAAGGACAGTGATGATGTTGTTGCAGAGATTAAAGGTGGTGGGTATCACTTTGGTAATCATCAGCATAGTGATGCTGGAGCATTGCAATTATATTATAGAGGACTACAAGTTGCTGATTTGGGTATTTATGGATTTTATGGTACTCCTTATGATATGAATTTTAACAAGCGTTCCATATCGCACAGTATGATGCTAGCTGTTGATCCAGAGGAAACCTTTTTAAGTACAGAGTCAAACGATGGAGGTACAAGATTAAATCAAAGTCATCCCAGATCAATTTCTATTGCTAAAAAAGATCCGACATTTAATAATGGAATGATAATATCAACAGACTTTGGTCCTTCTAAACAAGAACCTGTTTATAGTTATTTCTCTGTTAATTTAAAAGGAGCTTATTCAAAAAAGATTGAAGACTATATTAGACAGTTCTGTTTTATAAATATGGATAATGATTCAATACCTGCGATAATCATTTTGTCGGACAAAATGATTACTTCTAACCCTGAATTCAAAAAATATTGGCAAATAAATACTTTGAATACTCCGGATATAAATAACGATTTTATAACATTGACAAATAGTTTGGACGGAAGAGTTGGTAAAACACACATTAAGTTGTTAGAGCCTGCATCAAATGAATATACAATTTCCTTATTAAGTGGAGATGATGCAAATAGTTCTTTCGAATATAAATATGAAGTACCTGGAAGAATTATTCAGAATAATTATCCGGAAGCTAGCGGGCACAGGATTATGGTCTCACCAATTAAAGAAGAAAAAGAAGATAATTTTCTTACTGTATTCCAGGTTTTAAATGAAAATGTGACACCCTTGGAGGTGACTCACAAAAAGAATAACAGTTTCTATGAGGTTCTTTTTTCTAATTATTTTGTATGTATCAACAATGGATTAGAACTGATGAATAACGAAATAGAAATCTCTATTCCAAATAAATTAAAATCTTCAAAAGTTATTATCCATGGTGTTGAGGAAGGGAAATGGAATATCAGCAGTATAGATAAACAAATCAATTTTGATGTTGATGTACGATCAAACAAAAACACTATTTATTTTCAATCTTCAGGAGGTGTTTATCATATAACTCCTTTATAATATTAATATCATAAAGAAGATTCGATCTATCTGAGGTTTCAGCATAGTTTCACTCGTGACAATTGGAACAAGATTATAGCACAAAAAAACCACCTGTGATTATACACAAGTGGTTTTTTTTGTTTTTGTCGGGATGAGAAGATTCGAACTTCCGACCCCACGCCCCCCAGACGCGTACTCTAAACCGGACTGAGCTACATCCCGAAAAACTGAGTGCAAAAGTACTACTTTATTTTTAATTCCCAAAATTAAGCATACAGAGGGATTAAAAAAAATTATGAGTAAAAAATGTGAAGAGTTGAAAAATATGTTGTTAATTTGCAAGATTGAATTTTTTGTAATTAAGAGGGTTGTCCAGATTTTAGATCTTTATTTTTGCTATTATTGAGTGTTAAGCAATACTATTCTAAATCATTGACAATCTCATTAAATATTTTTTTTAATGGTTTATACAGCAAAACAATTAGCTGATTATCTTAAGGGAGAGATAGTGGGTAATCAGGATGTCACAGTTTCAACCTTTTCAAAAATTGAAGAAGGTAAACCCGGAACCCTTACATTTCTTGCTAATCCTAAATATACACCATATATTTACGAAACAGAAGCAGATATAGTTCTTGTAAACAGAGATTTTGTTCAAGACAAACCTGTAAAGGCTACTCTTATAAAAGTAGATAATGCTTATGCTGCACTTGGTTATTTAATGGAGATGGTAAATCAAAGTACTCCAAAGAAAAATGGTGTAGAAAATTTGAGTTTTGTCTCAGAATCGGCTTCCTTAGGAACAGATGTTTATGTTGGTTCATTTGCTTATGTTGCCGATAATGCGTTTGTTGATGATAATAGTAAAATTTATCCTCACTCATATATTGGCGATAATGTAAAGATTGGGAAGAATACGATTATTTATCCTGGAGTAAAGATATATCACGACTCAATTATTGGAAGTAACGTTATTATACATTCAGGTGCTGTAATTGGAGCAGATGGCTTCGGATTCAGCAAAGATGGAGATGTATATAATAAAATACCTCAGATTGGGAATGTAATTATTGAGGATAATGTTGAGATTGGTGCAAATTGTACAATCGACAGATCGGTAATGGGTTCTACAATAATACGGAAAGGTGTTAAGCTCGACAATTTAATTCAAATTGCACATAATTGTGAAATTGGAGAGAATACAGCAATGGCAGCTCAAGTAGGGATTGCCGGCTCAACCAAAATTGGCGAAAACTGTGTGTTAGGTGGTCAAGTTGGTATTGGGGGTCATATTACTATAGGTAAAAATAGTCAGGTTGGTGCGCAATCGGGCATTATTAGCAATACCAAAGAGGGCTCCGAGTTAATGGGGTCACCAGCTTATCCTGTTAAAAATTTCTTTAAGTCTAGCATCATAATTCCAAAACTTCCCGATATGTATAGGCAGTTAAATGCTTTAGAAAAAGAATTAGCAGATCTTAAAAAGAGAATGAATTCTGCCGAATAGGCAATCGTTTTTATTTCAACCTATAAACATTTCACAATTTGTTACTTGAATTTGTGCTTTTGATTGTATCTTTGCACAAATATTGGTAAAATGTGAAATTAAATTTATATAAAAGTGAAACAGCAAACATTAAAAGGTAGCTTCACATTAAAAGGTGTGGGTCTGCACACTGGATTAGAGATTGTTGTAACATTTAATCCTGCACCCGAAGATCACGGCGTTAAGATAAAGAGAGTTGATTTAGAAGATCAACCAATATTAGATGCATTAGCAGAAAATGTTGTTAATACTCAGCGTGGTACTGTAATTGGTAAAGGTGGAGTTACGGTTAGTACAATTGAGCACGGAATGGCAGCTTTATATGCTTTAGGAGTTGACAACTGTCTTATTGAAGTTGACGCTTCTGAATTTCCTATTCTTGATGGCAGCTCAATTGAATACGTAAAAGAAATAAATAGAGTTGGTATAGAAACTCAGGGTAAGGATAAAGACTTCTATGTTGTTAGAAAGAAGATAGAAGTATCTGATCCTGAAACTGGCTCAAAGATAACATTATTGCCTGATGATTCATTTTGTATAAATTCATTTATCGAATTTGATTCAAAATATATACCAAATCAGTCTGCAACATTAGATACAGTTACAGATTTCGAAACTGAAGTTGCTCCTTCAAGAACATTTGTTTTTGTAAGAGATATTCAAAAGTTGCGTGAAGCCGGTCTCATTAAAGGTGGCAGTCTTGATAATGCAGTTGTTATTTATGAGAGAGAGTTGCCTCAGGATGAGCTTGATGAGATAGCAGATGAACTTAATGTGCCAAGGCAAAACGCTAAGGAGTTGGGTTATCTGAATAGCAGAAAACTTGTCTTCCCAAACGAACCGGCAAGGCATAAATTGCTTGATATAATTGGTGATATGGCCTTAATTGGCAAGCCTATTAAAGGCAGACTTATTGCACATCGTCCGGGGCACAAAATAAATAATAAGATGGCTCGACTTATTCGTAAAGATATTAAGCTTAACGAAGTGCAACCTCCAATATATGATCCATCTATAGAACCTGTTATGGATAATAACCGAATAAGGGAACTACTTCCTCATAGATATCCATTTTTGATGGTCGATAAGATTATTCAAATGACAGATAAGTATATTGTTGGGGTGAAAAATATTACAACTAATGAGCCCTTTTTTACAGGACATTTTCCTCAAGAACCGGTAATGCCAGGTGTATTGCAGGTGGAAGCAATGGCGCAAACTGGAGGTTTATTGGTGCTTTCAGGGTTAGATAATCCTGAGAAATACTCTACTTATTTCTTGAAAATAGACAATGTTAAATTCAGACATAAGGTGGTTCCAGGTGATACAATCATTTTCCGCGTTGAACTTACAAGCGAAATGAGAAGAGGTATAGCCACAATGCGAGGTTTAGCTTTTATTGGAGATAAAGTAATATCAGAGGCAGATCTTACTGCACAGATAGTAAAGAATAAATAACAAATAATTAAGCTTATATATGAACACTGTTTCG
>CAYZHS010000131.1:0-5541 GCA_964478295.1 uncultured Proteiniphilum sp.
CATAAATACAAAAACCATAAAAGTTAGACTATATCGTGTAAAAATTTCAGCAAAGAAAATTGGAGAAAATTATGTTTTCGAAGTTTCTCCAGTTGCTCCGATTATTATTGAAGTAGATTCAATTTCTTGAAGACATTGGTTATTCTGTCTATTGCGAAGTCGATCTGTTCAGTAGTGTGTGTTGCCATTAATGAGAATCTAATTAGCGTATCTCCGGGAGCAACTGCAGGTGAAACAACTGGATTTACAAATATCCCCTCTTCAAACAGTAACTTTGTAATTAAGAACGTTTTATCATTATCTCTAACATATAATGGCATAATTGGGGTTGATGTTGGCCCTAATTCAAACCCACGTTCTTTCAACTGATTTATTGCATAATAAGTTAACTCCCACAATCTTTTAACTCTTTCGGGTTCGGATTTTAGTATATCTATTGCAGCAGAAGCAGCGGCAGTTGCAGCAGGAGTAATACTAGCACTAAATATATTTGTACGGGCGTTATGACGAATATAATTAATAACGGGATAATCTCCGGCAATAAACCCACCAATAGAGGCTAATGATTTACTAAAAGTTCCCATAACAAGATCCACATCATCCAGTAATCCAAAATGATCTGCTACACCTCTTCCGCTATATTTCTTACCTAATACACCTAAGCTGTGAGCTTCATCTACCATTACATTGGCGTTATATTTTTTAGCAAGATTTACAATTTCGGGCAGATTTGCTAAATCGCCCTCCATACTAAAAACACCATCTACAACAATAAGCTTTAAACTCTGGGCGTTACAGCGTTTTAGTTGTTTCTCCAGAGACTTCATATCGTTGTGTCTGAATTTATATTTTGTGGAAAATGATGTACGCAGACCCTCAATTATCGATGCATGATCTCTCTCGTCCCAAATGATGAAATCTTCTCTGCCGGTTAAACATCCAATAACACCTTCGTTTACAGAGAATCCAGTAGAAAAAACAACAGCTTCATCTTTATTCATAAAATTGGCAAGCTTTCTTTCAAGCTCCAGATGGATATCAAGTGTTCCATTTAAGAAGCGTGAACCTGCCATGCCAGTTCCATATTTTTTGGTTGCAGCTACTGCAGCCTCTATTACTTTAGGATGATTGGTAAGTCCCAGATAGGCATTTGAGCCAAACATCAGAACTTTTTTGCCATTAATTATAACTTCAGTATCCTGATTACTTTCGATAGCCCTAAAATAGGGGTAGATTCCTGCTGCCTTCGCACGTTGCGGGGCATCATACTTCATCATTTTTTCTCTTAGCAAGTTCATTTGAAGAAAATTAATTATTAGTTCCTGTCTTTTATGACATTAGAAGTATCTATCTTCTATGAAACTAGTGCGCAAATTTACATTATTTATTTTAATCGCGCATAGTAAAATAAAAATTAGGACTTTTGCAAAGATATAGCATTTTGTGGAAATTACAATGAAATGACCTCCTGGTAAAACGTTCAATATATTTATACCTGCAATATTAAATTCTCAATAAAGAAAATAATGTAATAGATTATTTAAACAATTTAATTTGGCAAGCGTTTTAACATAATATGAACATAACAAAATAAAAACAAAAATTATGGTTAGTAAGAATTTAGAGACAGCAATTAACAATCAGATTAATGCAGAATTATGGTCGGCATACTTATATCTATCGATGTCTGCTCATTTTTCAAACAAGGGGCTTCCAGGTTTTGCCAACTGGTTTAAGGTTCAATTTCATGAAGAGCAAGACCACGCTTTAAAGTTTATGAATTACCTGATATCTAAAGGAAATAAAGTTGAACTTAAGCCAATTAAAGAGGTTGACACATCGTGGGAGACTGTACTAAAAGCTTTTGAAGTAACATTGAACCACGAAAGAGTGGTTACATCTCTTATTAATGAATTGGTTTCTATTGCACGTAGTGAAAACGATTATTCATCTGAAAACATGCTGCATTGGTTTGTAAATGAGCAAGTAGAAGAGGAAGAGACAGCACAGAGCATGATTGATGCACTGAAACTTATTGGAGATAGCGGATTGGGAATTTATACAATGGACAAGGAGCTGGCACAAAGAAATTACACACCATTAAATACTGGTGTCACCGCTTCAGAAGTGTAATTTATATGCCCGGAAAATATAAAAAACTGATAAAATGTATTCTACTCGATGCAGTGGGTATGGCTTCATACACCATACCCGTTGTCGGCCCTTTTATAGATACAATATGGGCACCTATAGCAGCTAGTATTAGCTATAAAATGTTTGGAGATAAAAGAGGTAAATACACATCTTTAATTACATTCATAGAAGAAATATTACCTGCAACTGATTTGATTTCTTAGGAATAGGGAACGAAAAAAACAACTTAAATAAAATAACACTTAGTTAGAAGTAAATAAAATCTTATGAACTATAATAAAAGTCTGTTTGTAATACTTTCATTTTTAATCTTTGTATCATGTAATGCACATTCAGAAAATGAAAATTCACTTTTATGGAAGGTTACCGGTAACGGATTGGAAAAGCCTTCATATCTATTCGGAACTCACCATTTAGTTCCAATTTCCTTTCTCGATTCAGTTGATGGCCTACAGGAAGCATTTAATAATACAGAGCAAACTGTTGGAGAACTCGACATGGCTAATATGGCTGAAATGCAGATAATGATAATGGGGCAATCTACTTTACCCGAAGGGATGACATACAACCATCTTTTATCTCCTGAAGAGGTCTCACTCTTGGACAGCACTCTAATTAGCCTTGTTAATATTGGCTTGGATCAACTAGGTACACTTAAACCTGCAATGTTGTCAAATATTATATCAATTACTTTTTATCAAAAATATTATCCTTCAATCTCAAATGAAATTGGAATCGATCAATATTTTCAGACAGAAGCGTTAAATCGTGGTCGTCCGGTTGTTGGTTTAGAAAACACTGAAGATCAAATTGAAGTTCTTCTTAACTCTCAATCAATAGAAAGACAAGCAGAAATGCTAATATGCATGGTTCAAAATCCTGATTTGCTAAAAGAGCAAATGGATGAACTTCAAGAGGCTTACTACTCCCAAAACATAAACACACTTTATGAACTTTCTATAAAAGAAACACCAAATGACCCTTGTCCAAGCACAGAGGAAGAGAAAAACAGCCTAAACAAAGACCGCAACGAGAAATGGTTAAAAAAACTTCCATCAATAATGGCAGACAAACCATCATTTATTGCAGTAGGCTGCTTACACCTTCCCGGCGATGTTGGATTAATTGAAGGGTTAAAGAATATGGGCTATACAGTAGAACCGGTAAGCATATAAAAACAGATTAACATACCTTTATCTTCTCTCAAGCAAAACAACATTCTCAACATGATGGGTTTGAGGGAACATATCAACCGGCTGAACCCGACTAACTCTATATTTTAAATCTAGCAAGCTCAAGTCGCGTGCCTGTGTGGCTGGATTACAACTAACATATACAATCTTCTCAGGCTCGGCAAATAGAATTGCATTTACTACATCCTCATGCATACCTGCACGAGGAGGATCAGTAATAATAACATCGGGCCTCCCATATTCATCTATAAATGATTCGTTAAGTACATCCTTCATATCACCTGCAAAGAAAAGTGTGTTATCAATACCGTTGATTTCAGAATTAACTTTAGCATCAGCAATTGCCTCTTCAACATACTCAATACCAATCACTCTTTTAGAATCACGGGCAATAAAGTTTGCGATTGTTCCTGTACCGGTATATAAGTCATATACTAACTCATTTCCTGATAGTTCAGCAAAACCTCTTGCAATCTCGTAAAGATGATAAGCCTGTTCACTATTTGTCTGGTAAAATGATTTAGGACCAATTTTGAATTTTAAACCTTCCATCTCCTCAAAAATATGATCTCTACCACTCCAGGTAATAACCTCCTGATCGGTAATTGTATCATTAGCTTTCTGATTGATAATGTATAATAATGATGTAATTTGAGGATATTCTGTTTTAATATGATTCATTAATTTTTCTCTTTTTTCCTCATCATCCTCATAAAAGACAACTATAACCATCCACTCACCAATAGATGTATTTCTTATGATAAGTGTACGCATTAATCCTTCTTGGTTACGTAAATCAAAAAAGGTATATTTATTATTTAGACAAAATTCTCGTACACTGTTTCTTATATCATTATGGAGGTCATCCATCAGCCAGCACTTCTTAATATCAAGTACTTTATCAAACATTCCAGGTATATGGAAACCAAGAGCATTCAACTGAGTAAACTCCTTTTCAGAGGATATCTCTTTCTCTGTGAGCCATCTCTTATTTGAAAATGTAAATTCCAGTTTATTTCTATAAAATTTATCTTCCGGTGCTCCAAATATAGGTGTCATTTCTGGTAAATCAACCTTACCAATTCGCTCAAGATTATCTGTAACCTGGTTACTTTTGTACTTCAACTGCTCTTTATAAGGAAGACTTTGCCATTTACACCCACCACAAACACCAAAGTGTTCACAAAAAGGGACAGATCTATTTTCAGAGTACTTCTCAAAACGAACAACTCTCCCCTCTGCGAAACTGCGCTTTTTACGTGTAAGCTGAATATCTACAACATCGCCCGGGACGGCATAAGGCACAAATACCGCCATACCATCTACTTTGGCAATTGCTTTACCTTCAGCTGCCACATCTGTTATAACCACATTCTCTAATAAGGGATGTTGTTTTCTCTTTTTTGCCATTTTACTATTTGATAATTATGAGTACAAAGATATGAAAATAAAAAAACAGGGAAACAATTTATAAAATCTTGCCTCCCTGTTAATAATAATTATATCAATCTTATTTAGTCTGAATTTTTATTGATGCTTTTCTTAACCCTTTTGAACTTGCCTCAAGAGTGATAGTTCCGGGAGTTTCTGTAGACTCTACAATTGCAACCAATTTTCCGTTAAACAGATGCATCTGCGGAAGGTGAAACAAATCAAGACTTGCGGCATCACCATTAGCTCCGGCACGATATGATCCTGCACCTTTGACCTTAAATTTCACTAATTCGTTTACATTGGGACAAGGATTGCCATTTCTGTCTACAACTGAAACTGTTATAAATGAAAGGTCTTTTCCATCAGCCGATATTACACTCCTGTCGGCTTCAAGAACCAATCGATGCGGTTTGCCTGCTGTACGGATCTCCTTTTCAGCAATTGCATTACCCGACTCATCATATGCTACAACCTTAACTGTTCCGGGTTCATACTTGGTATCCATCCACATCAGACGATATCTTTTCTGACGTTCAAATGATTTTTGAGCCTCTGCTGTATAGCTGCCTTCAATTTCAACCGAAAGGTCTTTAGTTTTAACTCCCTGGCTCTTTCCATTTATGAAAAGTTCGGCTGAGGGATAATTTGTGTAAACAAAGATAGGTGTAACTTCACCTTCACGACCTTCCCAATTCCAGTGAGGCAATATGTGAAGAGTCTCTTCGTCTTTATTCCAGTGACTGCGGTATAAATAAAACCT
>CAYZHS010000132.1:0-5540 GCA_964478295.1 uncultured Proteiniphilum sp.
AACTCCTCCTGCATTCTGAATGAAGCAATCTTGCTATAGGTGGGCAGAGTTTTGTTGATATCGGTTATTACTTTATTGAATAATTCATCCCATTTATCTTCACCAACTCCCTCTTCCTTAAGAGTATCTGTATCGGGAACGATAAGTGCAACAATTCTCTGATTTTCATCTATGGCAAGCGATTCATGTATATATGGAGAGCTGTTTAATCTCTCTTCAATGTCTTCGGGATAGATATTCTGGCCCGATGGTCCTAATATCATATTTTTATTTCTTCCTTTGATATAGATGAAATTATCTTCATCTATAGTTCCAAGGTCGCCTGTCTTAAGCCAGCCATCTTCAGTAAAGGTCTCTTTTGTAGCCTCTTCATTCTTATAATATCCAAGCATCAGGTTGGTTCCTTTTACAAGTATTTCACCTACTATGTTTTGCTGATCATCAGAATCTATTTTTGCCTGCATACGATCTACAACCTGTCCTGACGATCGTTTTCTGTACTCACTCCAGTATACATATGAAATAAGCGGTCCGCACTCAGTCATACCATATCCTACAGTGAATGGAAACTTAATCTTTTTAAGAAAATTTTCTACATCAGAATTAAGGGCTGCTCCTCCAATTACAACTTCAACAAGGTCGCCACCAAAGAAGTCAATCATAGATTTACGTACCTTGTTGTAAACTATTTTGTTTAGCAGTGGAATTTTCACAAGAGTTGCAGCAGTGCCAACTTTAAGTTTAGGCAAAACAACCTTATTTACAATTTTCTCTAATATGAGAGGTACTGCAAGAACTAATTTTGGTTTTGTTTCTGCAAAAGCATCCTGCAACACTCTTGGAGTGGGAGTTTTTCCAAGAAAACATATATTAGCCCCAAGAGATATTGTGTTAAGAATTTCAAAAGCCAGTCCGTAGGTGTGAGCCATTGGCAACATGCAAAGTACATTGTCGCCGGGGTGTACAAAATTTACATTTTCATTGGCATACTTTGTATTAGACCATAAACTGCGGTATGGTATCATTACGCCTTTGGGACTACTTGTAGTGCCTGACGTATAGTTTATTACTGCCAGTTCTTCGGGTTTATCCAATCTAAATGACACATCATTTACAAAAAAACCTTTCTCATATTTCTTAGCGAAATAATCAGATGAAGTGTCAACAAACTGTTTTAGTTCATCAGAATCTGATTTGAGTAACGAAAAGTTGTCGAGCGAGAAAACTGTATTTAGCTTTGGTAAACTTGCCTCATCTATATTATTCCATATACTTTCGTCGGCAAACAGAATCTTTGTGTCGGAGTGATCAACAATGAATTGCACGCTGTTTGTGTCAAATTCATTAAGAATGCTTACCGAAACTGCACCATAAGAGAGTGTTGCAAAGAAGGTTATTGCCCAGTTGGCAGAGTTTTTTCCGCAAAGTGCAATTTTATCACCTCTTTTTACTCCTTCAACCTTAAAGAATTCGTGAAGCTGATCTATCTCACGTGCAAAATCTTTGTAATATAGGGTTTTACCCTGTAGTTCGGTTAACGCCGGGTGTTCCCAGTTGTTTCGTATGCTCTGCTCAATTAAAGCTAAAAAACTATTCTGTGCCATTCTATATTTTTATTTATCAAATTCTTTAAATTATTAATCTCAACAGCAATTTAATTTATAAAGTTACATATATTATAAAAACAAACAAGCAAATTAAGTTAATTTCAATATTTACGAATATGAAAAGCAAATGTCTAAAATTGTAGGATAAAGTGTTTATTTAACTATGATTTGATATAATTAATGTGTTTTGTGACTAAATATCGTTATAAATTGAATAATATTTCATTTTCAATTATTTTTATCTTACTTTTACAGTTGTTTTTACACTAAATTCGGAAAATCGTAATACAAAATTCAAAGCAGATATTTATAATACCTAATATTATATACACAATAATAAAATACAATATTAACTTAAGTTAAACCTAAAAAAAGTACTTATGTCATCTAACATTTCAAGAAGAAAATTTCTGGAAACCGGAGCAATAGCTGCAGCCGGTCTAACTATTGTACCTTCAAAGGTGCTAGGGAAGAGTATGGGGTATAAAGCACCCAGTGATACATTGAATATTGCTGCTGTTGGAGTAGGTGGAATGGGAAACTCAAACCTGAATCAACTTCAAAGTGAGAATATTATAGCGCTTTGCGATGTGGACTGGAAATACAGTAAAAGGGTGTTTGATAAATATCCCAATGCAAAAAAATATTACGACTACAGAAAGATGTATGAGGAGATGGGTAAAACCATCGATGGTGTTGTAGTTGCAACTTCAGACCATACTCACGCAATTATTACTGCTGATGCCATGACTATGGGCAAGCATGTTTTTGTTCAAAAACCATTAACTCATAGTGTATATGAATCTCGTCTTCTAACCAAGCTTGCAGATAAATACAAAGTAGCTACAAGCATGGGTAACCAGGGGTCTTCAGGAGCAGGTGTGCGTCAGGTTATCGATTGGATAGCTGATGGTCAGATTGGTGAAGTTACTAAAGTTGAAACTTTCACAGACCGTCCGATATGGCCACAGGGACTAATGATTCCGAAAGAAACACACAGAGTTCCTAAAACGCTTAATTGGGATCTTTTCATTGGACCGGCCAACAAGCGTCCGTTTAATGAAATTTATCACCCATGGAACTGGCGTGGTTGGTGGGATTTTGGTACAGGTGCTTTAGGTGATATGGCTTGCCATATATTACACCCGGTATTTAAAGGTCTTAATCTTGGTTATCCTTCAAAAGTTGAGGCTTCATCTACTATGTTGCTTACAGACAGTGCTCCTTCTGCAGAGATGGTTAAATTTACATTCCCTGCAAGAGACAACATGCCTAAGGTTGCAATGCCTGAAGTTGAAGTTTTTTGGTATGATGGTGGATTAATGCCAATGCGTCCGAAAGGCGTGCCAGCTAGCAAGAACCTTAATGATCAGGGTGGTGGTGTTATTTTTCATGGAACAAAAGATACGCTTATCTGCGGTTGCTATGGTGTTAACCCATGGTTGGTATCGGGTCGCAAACCAAACTCTCCAAAAACTCAGCGTGAAGTTACTTTATCGCACGAAATGGATTGGGTACGTGCTTGTAAAGAATCACCCGAAAACCGTGTTGAAACAGCTTCTCCATTCTCTGAAGCAGGTCCTTTCAACGAAATGGTTGTTATGGGAGTTCTTGCAGTTAGACTTCAAAGCTTGAATCAAGAGCTTGAGTGGGATGGCGAAAAAATGGAATTCACTAACATTCCTGCTGATGCTACAATCAGAACAATCATAGAAGATGGCTTTAAGATTACAGATGGTCACCCAACTTTTGATAAGACTTGGACTGAACCAGTTAATGCTATTGAATATGCTAAAGAAATGATTAAGCATACATATAAGAATGGTTATAAATTGCCAGATATGCCTTAATTAAAAGTATGGATAGGGGGTAATATAATTGTTTTATTATTCCCTATTTACTATTATAAAGAGAATTACAATTTAATAAAAAAAAATGAAGTTATCAATGAAGAAATTTAATTATGCAATAACAATAATGGCTGTTACAGTATTTGCAGCTTGTGGAGCTGGATCTAAAAAAGCACAGGAAACTGAAAGTACAGAAGAGGTTGCTGTTTCTTCAGCTCCTCAGTATACTGTGGTAGAAAATCCTCAGGTCGACCTATCTCAGTTTGAGACAGACAGCGAAGGTTATATCGTTCTTTTCAACGGAAAAGATTTCACCGGATGGCGCGGATATGGTAAAGAAAATGTTCCTGGTAAATGGACAATTGAAGATGGTGCTATAAAATTTAATGGTTCAGGCGGTGGAGAAGCACAAGATGGTGATGGTGGTGATATTATTTTCAGCCACAAATTTAAGAACTTCGAACTTCTTTTAGACTGGAAAGTTTCTAAAGGTGGCAACTCTGGTATCTTCTATCTTGCACAGGAGGTTTCTACTACCGATCAGGATGGTAACGTAAGAATGGAACCTATCTATATTTCTTCTCCTGAGTATCAGGTGTTGGATAATGCAAATCACCCTGACGCAAAGCTTGGTAAAGACAATAATAGACAATCGGCTTCACTTTATGATATGATTCCTGCTGTTCCACAAAATCAGAATCCATTTGGAGAGTGGAATCAGGCAAAAATTATGGTTTATAAGGGTACAGTAGTACACGGACAAAATAATGAGAATGTTGTTGAGTATCACTTATGGACTCAGCAGTGGACTGATATGCTTCAGGCAAGTAAGTTCAGCCAGGACAAATGGCCTTTAGCATTTGAACTTCTTAATAACTGCGGTGGACCTGATAGAGAGGGATATTTTGGTTTACAAGATCATGGTGATGATGTTTGGTTCCGTAATATCAGAATTAAAATTTTAGACTAAAAGAACATTTTAAATTTATCAGGAAATGAAGAAATATTCAATTTTATTCAGCACATTTTTGATAAGCTCACTGTTTATTCTCACAGGATGCAATCAAGGACAGAAAAGTGCTGCTGAAACAGAAGCTAAAAAAGAGATTTATTTACAGCTTTACTCATTGAGAGATGATATTAAAGCCGACTATAACGCAACTATTGCTGCAGCCGCAGAAATGGGTTATACAGGTATAGAAGCAGCAGGATATAACGATGGTATGTTTTATAATATGTCTCCTGCAGATTTCAAGAAATCTATCGAAGATGCAGGCATGGAAGTGTTATCTTCACATGCAGGAAGACCTCTTGCTGATCCGGCGTCAGATACCGACTGGGAAGCTACTTGGGCATGGTGGGATACTGCCATACAGGCTCATAAAGATGCAGGCATGAAGTATATTGTTACAGCTTGGATACCTACACCTAAAACATTAGTTGATTTGCAAGCATATTGCGATTACTTTAATCAAATTGGCGAAAAATGTAACGCAGCCGGAATGAAGTTTGGTTATCATAATCACGCTTTCGAGTTTGAACAAATTGAAGGCACTGTTATGTATGACTACATGATTGAGAATACCGATCCTTCAAAAGTATTCTTCCAGATGGATGTATACTGGGTAGGTGAAGGTGGTCAGGATCCAGTGGCATATTTTAATAAATATCCTGGACGTTTTGAGCTTCTTCATATAAAAGATGAAATGGAGCTGGGTAAGAGCGGTAAAGTAAATTTCGAAAATATCTATAATAACGCCGATATATCGGGTGTTAAATATATGATTGTTGAAGTTGAAAGATATACTGGTACGCCAATGGAAGGAGTAAAAGAGAGCTACGATTATTTGAAAAATGCCGACTTTGTAAAAGCGAGCTATTTGAAATAAGTTGTTACATTTAAATAAAATTAATCCCTAACCTTTCGTGGTTGGGGATTTTTTATTTTAACTAAGTAGTAATACAAATTATCAGACACAAAAAAACCTCCCTAAATATTTCTATTAAAGGAGGTTTTAACTTTTTTGTTTGTTGTCCCACAAGGATTCGAACCTCAACCGGCTGAACCAAAATCAGATGTGCT
>CAYZHS010000133.1:0-5537 GCA_964478295.1 uncultured Proteiniphilum sp.
TGCGGTCGTACTCCAACAGTTCGCTATTAGCCGCATACATAGCAGGGGTGATAAGACTGTTTTTAGCTTTCGAAATTTGCCCATGAATTGCATTCTGACGATACTGTTTATCGTCCAGCTTCATATCTTTTATTATCAATTTAATAAGATTTCTAGAGTCTGCAGTGTCAAAAATGGTGAAGTTAGGTTTAAATCCAATCGCTTCACCCTCCTTTCGTAATATTCTGGCAAAAATTGCATGAAAGGTACCCATCCACAAGCTTCTTGCCTTTTTCTCACCCACTAGCTCAGCAATACGAGATTTCATTTCTCTGGCCGCTTTATTGGTAAAAGTAAGTGCCAAAATATAGTAGGGTGGTAAGCCCTGCTCAAGCAAGTAGGCTATTTTATATGTTAATACACGTGTCTTACCCGAACCCGCTCCAGCTATAACAAGCGATGGTCCGTCACAAAACTCAACAGCTGCCCTTTGTGCTTCGTTGAGATTTTTAAGTAAGTCAGTTTCACTGTTTATCTCATTTTTCTGCATACTTACAAAAGTACATATTTTATATGAAAAAAAACCGCCTTCATACGAAAGCGGTTTTAAAAATACTATTCACAAATCTTATCTGAAAGTGTAGCGTAAACTTAATGCAAATCCACTAAACCAATAGTCGTTATAACCATTTGTGAAGTTAAATGATGGTTTCCAGTCGAGTGACACATTAAACGGTGCTCTTGGGAAAACATACTCCAGACCTCCTATAAGGTCGGCGCCCAACAGAAAAGAACTATCATAATCCTTTCTGTTTTTGTGAATACCGCCAATATGGCCTCCAAGACCAACGTACCAATCCAATCCAGGTGCTCCCGGAACCGGTTGATGATATTCATATAAACCTGTTAATTGAAACCAGCGTGGTGATGCAGATAAGATAAACTCTGCTGCACTTGCAGGTGCAAAAAAGTGTTTTAGTGTTAAACCACTGTCGTATCCCAATCTAACACCAAAGGCAGTATCGTAGCTCTGAGCTTTTGATGAAGTTGTAAATGCTATCATTAGCAGACCTGCAAAAATAATTTCTTTTAGCTTCATAAGTTCTTGTTTAGTTAATAAAAAAATAGTTCAAGTTATGGTTTGTCAGAAATGAAACAATCTTCAACGAATATTGTTTATTGTCAAAAGCTGATGTTTATTATTTTCCTTTAATAATCTTTTTAATATCATTAAGTTTATTCAGCGCTTCTATAGGTGTTAAGTTGTTTACATCCAGATTTATTATCTCGTCGCGAACCTGACTCAGTATAGGGTCGTCAAGCTGGAAAAAGCTCAGTTGAAAACCCTCTTGTTTCTCCACAAAATCTTGAATTGGCCTGTTTATCTCACCCTTACGGCTTGCAGACTCCATTTGTGAAAGAATTGTGTCGGCTCTCTTGGTTATGCTTTGCGGCATTCCGGCCATTCTTGCAACGTGAATACCAAAACTATGCTCACTGCCACCGGGAACCAACTTTCTCAAGAAGATTATTTTATTATCTATCTCTTTAATTGCAACATTAAAGTTTTTGATTCTCTTGAACGATTTTTCCATCTCGTTTAGCTCGTGATAGTGAGTTGCAAAGAGTGTTTTAGCCCTGGCAGAAGGATTCTCGTGAATATATTCAACAATGGCCCAAGCCAGAGAAATACCATCGTAGGTGCTGGTTCCCCTGCCTAACTCATCAAACAAAACCAGACTTTTATCAGTGAGGTTATTCAGAATATTTGCTGCTTCATTCATCTCTACCATAAAAGTAGATTCACCAAGAGAAATATTGTCAGAAGCACCAACACGAGTAAAAATCTTATCAACTAGTCCAATTTTAGCCGAATCAGCAGGTACAAAAGATCCTATCTGTGCCATAAGTACAATTAGAGCTGTTTGGCGCAATAGTGCAGATTTACCAGCCATATTGGGTCCTGTAATAATAAGAATCTGTTGCGACTCATTGTCTAAATATACGTTATTAGCTATATATGGCTCATCAACAGGGAGCTGCCTCTCTATTACAGGATGTCGTCCATTTTTAATGTCAATAACATCAGACTCTTTTATTTCAGGGCGTATATATTTATACTCTTGCGCAACATTTGTGAAAGATAGAAGGCAGTCGGCAATTGCTATGATATTGGCATTATTCTGAATAACCGGTATATATTCAATTAAACTTTCAATAAGTTCTAAGTATAATCTGTTTTCTAGAGCTATTATCTTCTCTTCTGCCCCCAATATTTTCTCCTCGTAAATCTTCAGTTCTTCAGTTATATAGCGCTCGGCACTAACAAGAGTCTGCTTTCGAGTCCATTCTGCCGGCACCTTATCTTTATGAGTATTTCTAACTTCAATATAATAGCCAAAGACATTGTTGAAAGCCACTTTTAGTGAAGGAATCCCTGTCTTCTCAATTTCTCTTTGCTGCAACTGCATAAGGTAATCCTTACCTGTATATGCAATATCTCTCAATTCATCAAGTTCACTATTTACACCTTTGTTTATATATCCACCTTTGTTGAGCAGTGCAGGAGGTTCGGGTTTCAGTTCCCTCTCAATTCTATCTCTGATAATAGGGCAGGGGTCAAGTTTTTTTCCTAAAGCCTTCAGGTTATTGTTATCAGATTTTAAAAATGCATCCTTAATAGGATTTATTGCATTCAGGGCAACTTTTAATTGCACAACTTCTCTGGGGCCAATTCTGCCTACTGCAGCTTTAGAAATAATTCTCTCTAAATCTCCAATAAGCGATAATTGTTGAGTAAGCATTTTCTTTAGCTCCTGGTCTTTAAAAAAATACTCAACTATACTATGCCTCTCTTCCACCTGTTTAAGCTCCCTCAAAGGAAACATAATCCATCTCCTGAGGAGTCGCGACCCCATTGGTGAAATAGTTTTGTCGAGTACACTCAATAAGCTCTTGCCACCCTCATTAAGAGGCTGAATCAGTTCCAGGTTACGTGCAGTAAACTTATCGAGTCTTACAAACCTCTCTTCTTCAATTCTCACAAGAGAATTTATATGGTTGATGTTGCTGTGCTGTGTAATATCGAGGTAGTATAAAACAGACCCCGATGCAATTATACCCTGCTCTAAATGTTCAACTCCAAATCCTTTGAGATTTGCAGTCTGAAAATGACCTAGTAGCCTATCCCTTGCAGCGCTTTCAGTAAAAATCCAGTCGTCTAGTTCCGATAGAAGCCAGCCATTGCCAAAAGTTTCATGAAATTTTCTTTTACTGCCACGTTCTACAAGCACCTCTTTTGGCGAAAAGTTCGACAAAAGCTTATCTATATTGTCGCGGCTACCCTCGCTTGTTAAAAACTCTCCTGTTGATATATCAAGAAATGATATTCCATAAACATGTCCTTTAGCAAAATGTATAGAGCATAAAAAGTTGTTCTCTTTATGATTCAGTATATTATCGTTTATCGATACACCTGGTGTAACAAGTTCGGTAATACCTCTCTTTACCAGAGTTTTCGTCTTTTTCGGGTCTTCAAGCTGATCGCATATTGCAACTCGTCTGCCCGCACGAACCAGCTTTGGGAGGTATGTGTCAAGCGCATGGTGCGGAAACCCTGCCAACTCAACAAACTGGGCTGCTCCGTTTGCTCTTCTTGTAAGTGTAATACCCAATATTTCAGATGCCGAGATGGCATCATCCGAAAATGTCTCATAAAAATCTCCTACACGAAAAAGCAATATTGCATCAGGATGTTGTTCTTTAATTTCAACATACTGTTTCATCATAGGTGTTTCTGCTATTTTTTTTGCCACAAGAGTTTCTTTTCTGTTAGTTATTATTTCTATTGAGCATGTTTTACTCCTTCGTAGAATTCAAAATTACAAAAAAAACAGCACACCCAAAATGTGCTGTTCTTCGTTTAAATCGGATAAGGCGATGTTACATTATAAGCTTCTTTAGTTCTTCCACACCTTCAGATGCACCTTTTTTGATATGGTGTATATCATATCTACTTGTTGACACATCTTTTGGGTCGATAAGGTAAACCGGAACATTGTTTTTTACATCATATAACAGTCCTGCTGCCGGGTACACGTTCATAGAGGTGCCAATAATCACAAATATATCTGCCTTCTTTACAATGAGCTCAGCCTCCCCCATCATAGGCACCATCTCTCCAAACCAAACAATATGAGGTCTTAACTGAAACCCCTTTTCACACTTGTTGCCAATGTGTATGTCGGGATTAGCAGGGTCTATATCATATATTGCCGATTCATCTCCTGTTGATCTGGCTTTCATTAATTCGCCATGAAGATGTATAACACTGCTGCTGCCTGCTTGTTCGTGAAGATTGTCGATATTCTGAGTAATAATATCAACCTTAAAATCTTTTTCAAGCTCAGCCAGTCCAAAATGACCAGCGTTTGGTTTGCACTTAAGTAATTCTCTTCGGCGAATATTATAAAACTGAAGAACCAGCTCAGGGTTTACCTCAAAAGCCTCAGGTGTAGCCACCTGTTCTACAGGGTATTTATCCCATAAGCCACCAGAGTCTCTGAAAGTAGAAATTCCACTTTCGGCACTCATCCCAGCCCCCGATAACACTACAAGTCTCTTCTTCATTGTCAATTCTTTTATTACTGCTAATATAATCTATTTATGTGAATTTATGAAGTATTTTGAGACGAAATTGTTGAATTGTGGATGAATGTAAAGAGGTACATAGTCCATGCCTGGTTCTTACCAACTCCTTATCATCCTTATTAAAACACGAGGATGATAAGGAGTTGGTACGGGTGTTGTAAGAAAAAGTTGAGGCTTATGGACACAATTTGTTTGAGATAAATAAAGTTTGAGTTCTTTTTCATGATTTAATATCAAACATTTATCTATTTAATATGCTTTCATTATAATTAAAATCGTACTTTTGTACCCAAATTATTAAATATTAAAGTAAATGGATAAAGTAAGTTACGCAATTGGAATGAGTATGGCCTCAAATCTAATGAACTCAGGTTTAAAGAATATTGAGGTAGAATCTTTTGTAAAAGCTTTTACAGAGGTTATGAACAACCAAACTACTTCCATGAGTCCAGAAGAAGCAAACCAAACATTACAAGAGTTTTTCAGTAAACAGCAAGAAGAGATGTTGAATAAGAATTTAGAAATAGGAAAAGCATTCCTAGAAGAAAATAGCAAAAAAGAGAATGTAACCACTTTGCCAAGTGGATTACAATACGAGATACTTACAGAAGGAACAGGTGATAAGCCAAAAGCAACAGATAGCGTAAAATGTCACTATCATGGTACATTATTAGATGGAACTGTTTTTGATAGTTCTGTGCAGAGAGGACAACCTGCTGTATTTGGTGTGAATCAAGTGATTAAAGGTTGGGTAGAAGCTTTGCAATTAATGTCTGTAGGTTCTAAATGGAAACTTTTTATACCTTCTAATCTTGCCTATGGATCACAAGGTGCAGGAAACTCAATTGAACCAAATTCAACATTAATATTTGAAGTTGAATTGTTGGGCATTGAGTAATTCAGTAAAT
>CAYZHS010000134.1:0-5523 GCA_964478295.1 uncultured Proteiniphilum sp.
TTCCGGAAAAGAACAGTTTAGACCTTGCTGAAATAAACAGAGAGATGTTGAGGGAGTGGGACGAGAAAGATATATTTAAAAGAAGTCTCGAAACACGAAAAGATAATACGCCTTTTGTTTTTTATGAAGGTCCGCCATCGGCAAACGGAATGCCGGGCATTCATCACGTAATAGCACGTTCAATTAAAGATATTTTCTGTAGGTATAAAACTATGAAAGGCTTTTTGGTAAACCGAAAGGCCGGATGGGATACACATGGACTACCTGTTGAACTGGGTGTTGAAAAAACACTTGGCATAACAAAGGAAGATATTGGTAAAAAAATTACTGTAGAAGAGTATAATGCCGCATGTCGCACAGAGGTAATGAAGTATACCCGCGAGTGGGAAGATCTTACCATGAAAATGGGTTACTGGGTGGATATGAGCGATCCCTATATCACTTATGATAATAGATATATAGAAACTTTATGGTATTTACTTAAGGAGCTTTATAGTAAAAATTACCTCTATAAAGGATATTCAATTCAGCCATACTCACCTGCAGCCGGAACAGGGTTGAGTACCCATGAGCTAAATCAGCCCGGCTGTTATCGAGATGTAACAGATACTACATGTACTGCACAATTTAAAGTTATCAACCCACTTAAAGAGTGGAGTCAGTTTGGTGAAGCATTTCTGTTAGCGTGGACAACAACACCTTGGACTTTACCTTCTAACGTGTTGCTTGCAGTTGGTAAAAATATTGATTATGTGGCGGTGGAAACATATAATCAGTATACAGGATTGCCAATAACTGTAGTATTGGCAAAGAATTTACAGGGAATTTATTTTCCTGAGAAAAATGCAGATCTCTCATTTGAAGACTACAAACAAGGTGATAAAAAGATTCCTTACAGAGTTTTAGATAAAGTGTGGAAAGGTTCGGAGCTTGAGGGTGTTAAGTATGAGCAGCTGATTCCATGGGTTAAGGCTTCTGAAAATGCATTTAAAGTGGTTACCGGTGATTTTGTGACTACAGAAGATGGTACTGGTATTGTGCATATAGCACCAACTTTTGGTGCCGACGACATGAAGGTTGGAAAGGATAATGATGTTGAAGGTTTAATGCTTACTGATAAAGATGGTAGCAGAAGACCAATGGTTGACTTATCGGGTAGATATTATAAAATTGAAGATCTGGACTCAGATTTTATTCAGAATAACATGAATGCCAATCTATATTCGGAATATGCCGGCAGATATGTTAAGAACGCTTACGACGATACTCTTACAGAAGAAGATACAACATTAGATGTAGACTTGTCTGTTATGCTGAAAATGCAAAATCGTGCATTCAGAATAGAGAGGCAGGTTCACAACTACCCTCACTGCTGGCGTACAGATAAACCAGTTTTATATTACCCATTGGATAGCTGGTTTGTTCGCACTACAGCAGCTCGAGATAAAATGATTGAGTTAAATAACACTATAAACTGGAAGCCACAGTCTACAGGAACTGGTCGTTTTGGTAAATGGCTAGAAAATCTTCAGGATTGGAACCTAAGCAGGAGTCGCTACTGGGGTACTCCTCTGCCAATATGGCGCACAGAAGATGGTAAGGAAGAGAAGTGTATTGGCTCAGTTAAAGAGTTGTACGAAGAGATGAAGAGGTCTTTAGATGCAGGAGTTATGACTGAACTTCCATGGAAGGATCTTGATTTGAATGACTACGAGGACCTGAATTATGATAAGATTGATTTACACAGACCATATGTAGATAATATAATTCTGGTTTCTGACAGCGGTAAACCAATGTATAGAGAGACAGATCTTATAGATGTTTGGTTTGATAGTGGTGCAATGCCTTTTGCTCAGGTATTTTATCCACACATAACTGAAGAAGACTTTCAGAATGTGTTTCCTGCTGAATTTATTGCCGAGGGAGTTGACCAAACAAGGGGCTGGTTTTATACATTGCACGCTATTGCTTCTATGGTAAAGGGTAGTGTGGCGTTTAAGAATGTAGTCTCAAACGGATTAGTGCTGGATAAGAATGGTAATAAAATGTCGAAGCGACTTGGTAATGCGGTAGATCCATTTGAAACAATTGATAAATATGGCTCAGACCCGCTTCGATGGTATATGATTACAAATGCAGCACCATGGGAGAATCTGAAGTTTGATGTTGAGGGTGTTGAAGAGGCGCGTAGAAAATTCTTCGGAACACTTTATAATACTTACTCATTCTTCTCGCTTTATGCAAACGTTGATGAGTTCCGTAATCAATATCCACAGATTGATTTAGAAAAACGTCCCGAGATAGACCGTTGGATAATATCATTGTTAAATAGTCTTGTTAAAGAGGTTGATGAAGGTTATAATAATTATGAGCCAACAAAGGCCGGGCGTGCTATAGCTGACTTTGTTAATGACAATCTGAGTAATTGGTACGTGAGACTAAATCGCAAACGTTTCTGGGGTGGTGAGATGAGTGATGATAAGCTTTCGGCATACCAGACACTTTACCACTGCCTGGTTACTATAACTAAGCTGATGGCACCTATTGCACCATTTTATGCTGACAGGCTTTACTTAGATTTAACTTCGGTTACAGAGGGCGATAATAAACTCGATTCTGTTCACCTCGATAATTTTCCAAAATCAGATGAGTCTGTTATAGATAAACCTCTTGAAGAACAAATGTATCTTGCACAGGCTGCGTCTTCAATTGTGCTCTCTTTGAGACGTAAGGTTAATATTAAAGTGCGTCAACCGCTATCAAAAATAATGATACCTGTTGCAGATGATAAGCAGAAAGCTAATATTGAGGCTGTTGAGCAGTTGATTCTTAACGAGGTTAATGTAAAAGAATTGCTATTTGTAGACTCAGCAAATGAGATGCTTGTTAAAAGGGTTAAACCCGACTTTAAGAAACTGGGTCCACGCTACGGTAAAATCATGAAGCAGCTTGCAGTGAAGATTCAGGAGATGGATAACAGCGATATTAATAAGCTAGAAAGCAATGGAACCTTTACTCTTGATGTTGCAGATGAAAAGGTTGTAATTGGACTGGAAGATGTTGAGATTATTTCAGAAGATATACCTGGTTGGCTGGTTGGCAATGAAGGTAGACTTACTGTTGCTCTCGACATTACAATTTCAGATGAATTGCGTAAGGAGGGTATTGCAAGAGAATTGGTTAACAGAATTCAGAATATTCGTAAGTCGAAGGATTTTGAAATTACCGACAGGGTGATAGTTAAAATTGCATCTAACGAGATTACAAATGAGGCAATTACAGATAATGATTTATATATAAAGAATCAGGTATTGGCTGACGAAATAGTAATTGTAGAAGATGTTCTGGAAGAGGTTATTGAGATTGATGAAATACCTTTGACAATTAGTATCTATAAAAACAGTTGAGTTTTAATAGATTTTATAACTATATTTGTGAAAGAATTTAGAATTGAACAATAAGAATAATCGGTTGTTGTAACTGGACTTTGATTCCGTGTAGACACAAAGTAAAAAATGTAAATTATGAGCAAAAAAACTAAGTATTCAGCCGAGGAATTGGAAGAATTCAGAGCTATAATTAATGAAAAACTAGAAATTGCCCGTCAGGAATATGAAAACTATCGTGCAGCAGTAACAAATGCCGATGGTAATGATACGATTGATACTTCTCCTACATATAAGGTGTTGGAAGAGGGTGCTTCAACTCTTTCGAAAGAGGAAGCCGGTAGATTGGCGCAACGTCAAATGAAATTTATACAGAACCTGCAGGCTGCATTAGTACGCATAGAAAATGGCACTTATGGGATATGCAGAGAGACTGGAAAATTAATTCCGAAAGAACGTCTTAGGGCAGTGCCACACGCAACCTTAAGTATTGAAGCCAAATCCAGCAAAAGAAGATAGTTTGTTTGATGGAAAATTCCTCTTTTGTTACAGAAAGTAGAAAGAAAGCGCTTGTAGCAGTTGCTGTAGTTTTTGCTGTTTTGCTTATAGATCAGATATCAAAAATATGGGTGAAGACTCATATGATGTTGTATGATATGCATCATATAACCGATTGGTTTAAGATATATTTTGTTGAGAACAATGGTATGGCTTTTGGAATTGAGGCAGGGGGTAAGCTCTTTCTGTCTATATTCCGAATAATTGCTGTGACCTTCATAATCATATATTTAAGAAAATTGGTAAGGTCTGGTTTTAAAACAGGATTTATAGCATGCGTTGCTTTAATTCTTGCAGGGGCAACCGGAAATATTATAGATAGTATATTTTACGGAGTAATTTTCGAAGCGAGCTACCCCGGACATATTTCATCAATAGTGCCTTGGGGAGAAGGTTACTCAACTTTGCTGCACGGAAAGGTGGTAGATATGCTCTATTTTCCTCTATTTAGCGGAACTTTCCCAAATTGGGTGCCTTTTGTAGGAGGTGAAGAGTTCCTGTTCTTTCGTTTTATTTTTAATATTGCCGATTCTGCAATAACAATTGGGGTAATATTGCTGCTGCTTTTCTATCGTAAAACCCTATCATATTCTCTTCTTTCAAAAACTGAACGGGAAAAATATGACGAGGAACATCCAGATAGTAACTTTTACAGTTCAAAGTTTAAGCGCTTGTCTGGAGAAGAAATTGAGAAAGACTTTAAAGATAAATCATACAAAAGTGCAACCTAAAATTGTTTCATATTATCTGCTGCTCACTTTGTTGAGTTTTTCGATTACTTCTTGCCAGAACCGACCTAAAGAAGTTTTGAACAGGAAAAAGATGGAACAAGTTATGTACGATGTTTATGTAGCAGAAGCTACAATGGAAAGTGATTATCGAACTTTTGATTCACCGGAAAAAAAAGAAGCGTACATTAATCAAGTATTTATAATGAATGGTGTATCCCAGGTTCAATGGGATACTTCTTTGTCATGGTATTCAGACAGGATTGACCTTTACTTAAAAATGAATGATTCGGTAAAGGCAAGGCTTAAAAGAATACAGTCTGGAATAGACTCTGAAATGGCGCAATTGAGTATCGAGAAGATTGATATAGATGAATCTGTATATTCTGCTTCTTATATTCCAAAATATTTCTCATTCTCTTTACCGGAAATTGATAAAAACAGATTAAGGTTTAGTATAGATTCTACAGAGATATCAGAAAAGATAACTGATACTGTTTTCTCTTTCAATTACTCAGTAAATGGTGTAAATGCTTCTTCTATTTATAATCTTACATCTTTAATCTCCCTGGTTTATTCTGATACAACAATTTACCATTCGCAGAAAATTACAGAAAACAAAATATACAGTTCACCTATCGCAAAGTATATTGTAGATGATACGCTCAAACAAATATATGGATATATAAAACTGGAAAATCCTACAGGTATAAATCCTAATATTGAGTTATACAACATATCTATGGGTGATAAATAATAATATTATCATTAATATTACCTTAAGATAAGTTAGTACGTTTGTGAAATATTGAGATCTAATATAAATTATTTAATAGTTAACAATAATAACT
>CAYZHS010000135.1:0-5513 GCA_964478295.1 uncultured Proteiniphilum sp.
ATTAGTTTTCTATGTTATTTATTTTGTTGATTAATTTGTTTTTTGACTCTCTCCTCATTTCTCTCACCCTGTTCTATTTCGGCTCTTCTAAACTTCAACATAAACAGTGAGCAATGCAACATTCTGCTTTACTAAAGAGTTAAGGGAGTTGCATATAATTCATATTTGGGATGTTGCCACTCTCAAGCATATTAAGCATCTTCATTGTGGCGTTGATGGCAGCCACTGTCTGGTCGATATTAAGTGCTCTGGTTTTAAAAACCTTGCCATCGAACTTCCAGGTGATGATTGTTTGCACATATGCATTGGTTTTACCTCCTGGAGGAATTACCACCTCATAATCGATAAGTTCGGGCACAGGCTTATTAAGCTGCCTGTATATCTTAAACATCGCTTTAGAGAATGCGTGATACTGACCTTCACCTGCTGCTGTCTCTTGATAAACTTTACCCTTAATGGAGATTTTTACAGTTGCCGTTGGCCTCAAACCATCGGTAAGCGAAAGCGAGTAGTTGAGCATCTTTATATCCTTGTAATCGTTGCCATTTTTAAGTACATCTGATACTATATATGGCAGCTCATCGAGGCTCACCAGCTCCTTCTTGTCGCCAAGCTCAATTATACGCTCGGTAACTTTTTTGGTGGACTCCTCATCGAGCTCTATTCCGAGAGTTTCGAGGTTTTTTATGATGTTTGAGCGACCGGCATTCTTGCCTAGTGCATACTCTCTGTAGCGACCAAATCGCTCGGGCATAAGATCGTTGAAATATAGATTTTTCTTCTTATCGCCATCGGCATGAATACCTGCAACCTGTGTAAATACATTATCGCCAATAACAGGTTTGTTATTTGGAATACGCACACCAGAGTAACTCTCAACCACCTTGCTCACGTTGTAAAGCTTACTCTCATCGATATTAGTATCCAAGCCCATATGGTCGTGTATGAGCGCTATAACACTTGTGAGAGGCGCATTTCCGGCCCTCTCGCCAAGTCCGTTTACAGTTACATGCACCCCCTTTACACCCGCTTTTATGGCCTCATATACATTTGCCACGGCAAGGTCGTAATCGTTATGAGCATGAAAATCGAAGTGTATGTTTGGGTAACGCTCAATCATTTCGCTGCAGAACATGCCAGCCTCATCGGGATTTAATACCCCAAGAGTATCGGGAAGCATAAACCTGGTAATGGGCTCATCTTTAAGTCCATCCATCATCTGAAACACATACTCTTTTGAGTCGCGCATTCCATTCGACCAGTCCTCAAGATAAAGATTAACAGTTAGCCCCATCTCGCTTGCCCTCCTTACGCACTGCTTAACATCGCTCAGATGCTCTTCTGTGCTCTTCTTTAGCTGATACATACAGTGCTTTTGAGACCCTTTGCAAAGCAGGTTTACCACCTTGCAGCCGGCACTTGAAATCCACTCGATCGAGGTTGTTCCATCTACAAAACCAAGTACCTCTAGCTTGTTGATATAGCCGTTGGCAGTGGCCCATTGAGCCATTTTCTGCACCGATTTAAACTCTCCCTCTGATACCCTTGCCGAAGCAATCTCTACCCTGTCTACTTTAAGTTCATCGAGCAGTAGTTTAACTATGCTCAGTTTCTCTTGCGCTGCAAATGAAACACCCGATGTTTGCTCTCCATCGCGTAGGGTGGTATCCATTATCTCTATTTTCCTCATCTCTCCCAAAACATTTGATTTGTGGGTTACGAACGACCTTTATCTTTATTAATATGCAAACGGGCGTTCATGCTCGTATTGCAATATCTTATCCATATTTGACATCAGAAAATCAATATCATCAAGTCCTTTTAACAGACACTCCTTTTTATAAGGATTTATATCGAACGACTCTGATTTTCCGGATGCGTTGTTTGTTATAGTCTGCTCCTGAAGGTTAACAGTAACCGTTGCCTCAGA
The DNA here is from genome assembly GCA_964478295.1 of uncultured Proteiniphilum sp. GTDB lineage: Bacteria > Bacteroidota > Bacteroidia > Bacteroidales > Dysgonomonadaceae > Proteiniphilum. The sequence continues at coordinate 1,931 of CAYZHS010000135.1, forward strand.
ATCGTTATCTGATGATGCAAAAAGTTGACTTAAAAACTCTTCTGAAACTACAACTGGCAGTATGCCATTGTTTAGTGCATTGTTTTGAAATATATCGGCAAAGAAGCTGGATACTACAACTTTAAATCCGTAGCCGCCAATTGCCCATGCGGCGTGTTCGCGACTACTTCCGCTGCCAAAGTTCTTACCAGCTACAAGCACCTGACCCTTATAGGTAGGGTTGTTAAGTACAAAGTCGCTCTTTGGATTTCCCTCCTTATCATATCGCCAGTCGGCAAACAGATTGTCGCCAAAACCTTCTCTTGTTGTAGCTTTGAGGAAACGTGCGGGTATAATTTGATCGGTATCCACATTCTCTATTGGAAGTGGAACATATGTTGATGTTATTGTTTGAAATTTCTCCATTTTGATTTAATTATTAAGGTTGAGTAATTTTTCCGTTGATAGCGGCGGCGGCGGCAACAAGGGGACTAGCCAATATTGTTCTGGCGCCTGGGCCTTGTCGTCCTTCGAAATTACGGTTTGATGTGGATACGGCATATTTACCTGCCGGTACTTTATCGTCGTTCATTGCCAGACATGCAGAGCATCCGGGCTGGCGTATTTCAAACCCTGCCTCTTCGAGAATCTTATCGAGTCCCTCCTCCTTAATCTGCTTGCGCACCTGCCAGCTTCCGGGCACTAGCCAGGCAGTAACATTATCGGCCTTCTTCTTACCCTTCACATATTCGGTAAACAGTCTGAAGTCCTCAATACGTCCGTTTGTACAGCTTCCAAGGAAAACATAATCTATCTCTTTGCCTTCGAGTTTTTGTCCGGGAGTGAAGCCCATGTATCGGAGCGATTTCTCGAAAGAGATCTTACCGGCTGCATCTATATCTTCGAGTTGTGGTATAGTGCCATTGATTGGCATACCCATACCGGGGTTGGTTCCGTAAGTTATCATTGGAGGTATTTTTGTTGCATCAAACGTTACCTCTTTATCAAATTTTGCACCTTCGTCGGTTTTAAGAGTTCTCCAGTATGCAACAGCTTCATCCCATCTTTCATCTTTAGGCGCAAATTCGCGTCCCTTTATATAGTTGAATGTAGTTTCGTCGGGAGCAATCAGTCCGCCACGTGCACCCATCTCTATACTGAGGTTACATAGTGTCATGCGCTGCTCCATAGTTAGGTTGCGCACAGCCTCACCGGCATACTCAACAAAGTAGCCCGTTGCCCCTCCGGTTGTAAGTTGCGATATCATGTAAAGCGCCATATCTTTTGAGCCTACATTATCGCTTAGCTTACCTTCGAAATTGATACGCATTGTCTTTGGGCGGGTTTGCAAGATACACTGAGTTGCAAGTACCATCTCTACCTCGCTTGTGCCAATTCCGAAAGCAATTGCTCCAAAAGCACCATGAGTGGAGGTGTGACTATCGCCGCAAACTATTGTCATTCCGGGTTGGGTGTAACCGTTTTCGGGACCAATTACATGCACTATACCATTCTTAGGGTTGCCTAGTCCATAATATGTGAGTCCAAACTCCTTTGAGTTTTTTGATAGTGTTTCTACCTGGAAACGTGAAATATTATCGCGGATGGGACTCTCCTGCCCCATTGTTGGTATGTTGTGGTCGGCTGTAAGTGTTGTTTGCTCGGGACGGAAAACTTCTAATCCCCTCTTACGAAGGCCGTCGAATGCTTGCGGACTCGTTACCTCGTGGCACAGGTGCCTGTCGATATAGAGTTGCGTGGGACCATCTGTAACGGTTGTAACTACGTGTGCGTCCCATATCTTGTCAAAAAGAGTCTTCATATATTTCTGATTAATGAATTTTTATTTATTGTTATTTGCTGTTTGATTTTTAATTGTCTACGAACTTGTTTACTGCATCGATATAGGCTTCAACTGATGCTGCTACGATGTCGGTATTTGCCGAGAAGCCGTAATATAGATTTCCGTTATACTCAACCTGCATGTGCACTTTACCTATATCGTCGCTGCCACGGTCGATTGCCTGAATAAGGAACTCCTGAATCTTCATTTCGCGGCGTATGATGTTTTTAACTGCACGTATTGCGGCATCAACCGGACCGTTTCCGGTGGCTGTAGAGTCGAACTGCTCGCCTGCAATATCCAGTCCGATACTCGCTACATCTCTCACTCCTATACCACATACCACCTGAAGGTGATTTATCTTAATGCGGTTTCGTCGAGCCTCTTTGCCTACAAGCATCAGGATATCGTCGTCGTTTATACTCTTCTTCTGATCGGCCAGTTCGAGGAACTTCTGGTAAACTTTATCCAGTTCGGCCGGCTCTAGCTTAACGCCTAATATCTCTAAGCGGTTGCTTAGTGCGGCGCGACCGCTTCTTGCTGTAAGTACAATTGAATTATCGTCGATTCCAACATCTTTAGGATCGATGATTTCGTATGTTTCTACATTCTTGAGCACGCCATCCTGATGTATGCCTGATGAGTGTGCAAAGGCGTTTCGGCCTACAATGGCTTTGTTTGGCTGCACAGGCATGTTCATCAAACTAGATACCATGCGGCTTGTTGAGTATATATGATGTGTATTTATATTGGTGTCGAAACCGCGGTCTTTGTGGCTCTTAAGTGCCATTACCACCTCTTCGAGTGATGTGTTGCCTGCTCGCTCGCCTATACCGTTGATTGTAACTTCAACCTGACGTGCACCGTTTATAACGCCCGAAATGGTGTTGGCTGTTGCCATTCCCAAATCCTGATGGCAGTGTGTAGCAAGTATGGCTCCTTTAAGATCTACATTATCTACAAGATATTTAATCTTTGCTCCGTAATCGTCGGGGAAGCAGTAGCCTGTTGTGTCGGGTATATTTACCACTGTAGCACCTGCATCAACAACAGCCTGAACTACTCGTGCCAGATATTCGTTTTCTGTTCTGCCTGCATCTTCTGCATAAAACTCGATATCGTCGACAAAATTACGGGCGTACTTAACTGCTTTTACTGCACGTTCGATTATCTCTTCGCGGTTGGAATTGAATTTATACTTAATGTGAGAGTCGGATGTGCCTATTCCGGTATGAATACGTTTGCGTTTGGCAAACCTTAATGCTTCGGCTGCCACTTCAATGTCTTTCTCAACGGCCCTTGTAAGAGCGCAAACAACCGGCCAGGTTACAGCTTTGGAGATTTCAATTACTGAATTGAAGTCGCCCGGACTAGACACCGGAAATCCTGCTTCAATTACATCTACTCCCAGCAATTCGAGTGCTTGGGCAATCTGAATCTTCTCAATTGTGTTTAACTGACATCCGGGCACCTGTTCGCCATCTCTCAGCGTAGTATCAAATACATAAATCCGTTCCATTGTAATATCTTTATACTCTGTTATTGTATTGTATTATCTTATATACTCTGTTAGTATAATCTTTAAGTTCTCTCATTAAAATCTTAATACTCTATCTGCAGAATCTTTATACTCTGTTTTTATATAAAAAAAATAACCTCCCCCACTTGGTGAGAAAGGTTATCGTTATTTCTTGTTTTTATCGTTCAATTTTGATATGCCAGTCTCACCCTCTATTGTTTTGTAGAAGTAGAATAGTAATG
>CAYZHS010000136.1:0-5486 GCA_964478295.1 uncultured Proteiniphilum sp.
GCACCAAGCTGAAAAAGCACCATCTGCTTTGCTTCCAGAATACGTCTGCCGGGACTACTTATTCTGTTTATTGCATTTAATGCTGCGTTGTAATCTTTTGTTGTGAGGAATGTTTCGGCAAGAATATCATTTACCTGATCTCTGTATTGTGAGTTTGGAAACTCTCTTAGGAAATTCTCAAACAGAGTGATAGATTCGCTGAAGACAGAGAAGTTTGTTTCGTGCGATAATAGGGCATAATTAAACATGGCAGTTTCACGCACCTGCTGATTGTAGCTGCTACGCGAGGCTGCCTCAAAAGCCATTTGTGCAGGCTGTTTCTGGTTAAGCCTTAAGTAGGTCTGTCCCAGCTGCAATTGAGCATTTTGTGATAGTTCGTCAGATTCTCCCACTGCTTGCTGAAACATTTGCAGAGCTTCATTGTATTTGCCTGTTTCGAAGTATGATAAACCCATAAAGTATGCATCCCCCCTGAGTGCCTTTTCGGCAGTATACATATATTTCTCATAATATGGAATTGCACGGCTAGGCTGACCCAGTCGGTAATAACTGTTACCAAGTATACGATTCAATTCGGTTATATGTTTGCTATGTGGGTATCTGTATATAAATGCATCAGACAATTTTATAGCTTCATCTACTCTGCCATCAAAGAAAGTAGCCTGTGCAGTATAGAACGCAATCTCTTCGGCATACTCAGGATGATTCTTTAAACGGTCAAAACGTTGTAAGGCACTGCGGTAGTTGCCATTTGAATATTCAACATAACCCAGGTAGAAGTCGGCAGCATCACGATAACGAGCACTGTTTAGTGAAAGAAGTCCAAAATACCTGGTTGCCTCCTCTTTATTGCCCATTTGTAAATGTGTATATCCTGTGCGGAAACTATAATCCTCCTGTTCATATACCTTAAGATAGTCGAGATCTGCAAGATTAAACCATAGCAACGCCTTGCTCCAGTCCTCTTTGTTGAAATAATAAGAGGCAATAAGAAAATTAAGCTTATTGATGTGAACAGTTTCAGGATATTTTTCCAGAAACTCCTTCATTATTAAATCGCTGTTTTGGTGCCCTTTTTGAAAAAAGCTTACAGCAATCATATAATCAGCCTCCTCCTTTAGCTGCTTGTCGTCACTCACTTTAGTGAATTTCTGCAACAGGTCTACAGCACCATTCCAGTTACCTCCAAGAAACATCTCCTTACCTTGATTAAACAGATGTTCAGGTTCTCTGTTATATACCCTGTTCTGAGCTAAAGTTACCTGCGATAAAATGGCAAGTGTAATTATTAAAATGATTTTTCTCATGTGTTTAAGCATATATGAAATATTCTATTTTTTGTGATTAAATGAAAACTATATTTATTGCTGAGAAAGCAACCTCTCAACACCTTTACGTACAGATATCAAACCGAAATCTGCAGGATTAAGTTCATCTGATGATATAAAAAACAATTCCGATACATCATCCAGAGCCATAAGATTGCTGAAATCGTTGACCCTGCATTTGAAGAACATGTCAACAGTGTGAACTTCGAAGTCTGAGTAGAGATATATGTTGGGAATAGAAAAGAGGTAGGATACATCAGTAACATTTAACCGTGTCTCTTCTTTAACTTCTCTGCATACCGCTTCTTCGGCCGTTTCAAACATGTCGATAAACCCTCCGGGAAGATCAAAAGTGTCTTTAGCAGGATCTTTCGCTCTGCGGGCAACTAATATCTCTCCGTTTTTGTTTTCAATAACAGCTACAACAGCAGCAGATGAGTTGAAATAGTAGTTAAACCCACACTCGGAGCATTTCTTCGATTTGTTGTTATACTCCAAGAAATCAGAAGAACCGCACTTTGGACAGAATTTAAACTGACTAAGAGGGTGTTTCATATTGCTTTAATGTTTCTTCATTTTCACAATGTGAGTCTCAGGAAGCTCTTTGTTACGCTTATCAACAGCAGCAACAACTTTATCGGCAAGTTCGCTAAAAGCCATTCCCGTTACAGAGTCTGCATTAAGTGCCACCGGTTTGCCATCGTCGCCACCCTCGCGTATACTTTGTACTACAGGTATTTGCCCAAGAAGTTCATATCCCTGTTCATCAGCAAGCTTCTTGCAACCCTCCTTACCAAATATATAGTATTTGTTGTCGGGCAACTCAGCAGGAGTAAACCACGACATGTTTTCTACAAGTCCCAGTATTGGCACATTCACCTTATCGCTCGTAAACATACTTATACCCTTACGGGCATCAGCAAGAGCAACTTCCTGGGGAGTGCTCACAATTACAGCACCAGTTATTGGAACAGTTTGTACAAGTGTAAGGTGAATATCGCTGGTGCCTGGTGGAAAGTCGATCAGGAAATAGTCGAGTTCACCCCAGTCGGCGTCACCAATCAGCTGCTTTAAGGCATTGCTTGCCATAGCACCACGCCATACAACTGCGTCATCTCTGTTAACAAAGAAGCCAATTGAAAGCATCTTAATTCCGTAGTTCTCAATTGGCACAATAAGGTCGCGTCCATTCTTTTTCTCTAATTCAGGAGCCGAACTTTCAACATTCAGCATTTTAGGTACCGACGGACCAAATATATCTGCATCTAGTAGTCCCACCTTATAACCCTTCTGAGCTAAAGAAACAGCAAGGTTTGTGCAAACAGTGCTTTTTCCAACACCACCTTTGCCCGATGCAACGGCAATTATATTTTTTACTCCCGGCAACAGATCCGGTAAATCGGGTCTTGGTGCCTGACGCGATTTAACTGATATATTGCCTACAATATCAATGTTTTTATCTATGCTTAGAATTGCCTGTTCGGCCACCTTTACAAGAGATCTTATAAAAGGGTCGTTTACTTTTTCGGTAATTAAAGTGAAACTAACCTTCATACCATCTATTCTGATATCATCTTCTACCATTCCAGCAGAAACAATATCCTGACCTGTTCCCGGGTAACGCACATTTTTTAGTGCATCTATAATAAGCTGTGGATATATTGTCATAATTGCTAATTTGTGTAATTTGTAAGAACCATTAAACTGTTTAACAGGTTCTGTTTTAAATATTTCTTTTTAAGAGATGTAACCTGTTGTTACTCCGTAATATGTGAATTATTGTATGCGTCTCTTACGACCGAAACTTCTGTAATTGTCCTTTTCGATTTCTACTTCAGGTTCAGTCCACTCTATATCTTTTGGACATATAAATTTAATATACTTAATGTTTAAACCTCTACTGAGCCACTGTTGTTCATAATATGTCCGGATACCTAATATCTTATCTTCAGGGTTCGATTTGTAGAGGTCTTCCGTATCAAATAGTACTCTAAGGTTGTTTTCCTTAATCATTTCTTTAGTATATTGATAAAGAAAACCACTATCTGTTTTAAGATGTATTACTCCACCTTGTTTCAATAATTTGCTGTAATCTTGCATAAAGCGAGTTGAAGTGAGTCTTTTATTAACCTTCTTCATCTGAGGGTCGGGAAAAGTAATCCATATCTCAGATACTTCATTTTCGGAAAAGAAGTGCTTAATCAGTTCGATATGCGTTCGAAGGAAAGCAGCATTATTTAGTTTGTCATTTCTTGCCTCAGTGGCTCCCGACCATATTCTGGCACCCTTTATATCGATGCCGATAAAGTTTTTATCAGAGAAGTTACGTGCAAGTCCAACGGTATATTCACCCTTGCCGCAGCCAAGCTCTAAAATTATTGGATTGTCATTTTTAAAATAGGTGTGCCATTTCCCTTTTAGCGGAAAGCCTTCATTCATAAGCTCTTCAAAAGACATATGAAATACATTTTCGTAGGAGGCCATTTCGGCAAATTTGGTCAATTTATTCTTTGCCATCAATATAAATTTCAAATAATCACAGTAAAGGACTAAGTTTTGTTTTTAACTCAATCGTTATATTATTAGTAGATAACAAAAGTAATATTTAAACGTTAAAAAGCGAAACTTTTAATAATGAAACAAACTTAATATTGATGATGATTATCTCTTAATTATGTTGTATTTCGAAAAAAATCTCTACCTTTGTTAATAACCGTAATAATCATTTAATCAGAGGCCTAATAAGACATACTAAATCAATAAATTTAATCATATGCAAGTGAATAACATAATGGCCCAGCTTGAGGCGAAGCATCAGGGTGAATCTGAATTTTTACAAGCTGTAAGAGAGGTTCTAGTTTCAATAGAAGAGGTTTATAATCAACATCCGGAGTTTGAGAAAGCGGGTATAGTAGAGCGAATTGTTGAGCCCGACCGTATCTTTACCTTTCGGGTGCCATGGGTTGATGACAATGGCAATGTTCATGTTAATATTGGATACCGTGTTCAGTTTAACGGAGCAATTGGTCCCTACAAAGGTGGTATACGTTTCCACCCTTCAGTATCACTCTCATCACTGAAGTTCCTTGGGTTTGAACAGACTTTTAAAAATGCACTTACATCACTACCTATGGGGGGTGGTAAAGGGGGGGCCGACTTCAATCCGAAAGGGCGGTCACAGGCCGAAATAATGCGTTTCTGTCAGGCATTTGTTATGGAACTATGGAATGTAATTGGTCCGGATACCGATGTGCCTGCGGGCGATATTGGTGTAGGAGCAAGAGAGGTGGGCTACATGTATGGTATGTATAAAAAGCTTGCACGCGAACATACTGGCACATTTACAGGTAAAGGAATGTCATTTGGAGGCTCTTTGCTGCGTCCCGAAGCCACCGGCTTTGGAGCACTATACTTTGTTGAGAAGATGTGTGAAGAGTCGCATATTTCATTAAAGGGTAAAACTATTGCCGTTTCAGGATTCGGAAATGTGGCCTGGGGTGCTGTTACTAAAGCCACAGAGCTGGGAGCAAAAGTGGTTGCCATATCTGGTCCCGACGGCTATATTTATGATCAGGATGGAGTAAACACACCCGAAAAGATTGCTTTTATGCTTGAACTTCGTAATTCAGGCGAGGATATTGTTGCTCCTTATGCCGACGAATTTCCACGTTCTAAATTCTTTGCAGGAAAGAAACCATGGGAGTGTAAAGTTGATATTGCTCTGCCCTGTGCAATTCAGAATGAACTGAATCTTGAAGATGCTAAGAGTTTAAAGAACAATGGTGTTATTCTTGTTGCTGAGGTATCTAATATGGGTTGTACTGCAGAGGCAGTTGATTTCTTTATTGAAAACAAGATGTTGTTTGCACCCGGTAAAGCTGTCAATGCAGGTGGTGTTGCATGTTCGGGCTTAGAGATGACGCAAAATGCAATGCATATCTCATGGAGCAGCGAAGAGGTAGATCGCTGGTTGCATCAGATAATGAGTAATATACACTCTCAGTGTGTTACCTTTGGAAAGAACGGCGAGTATATTGATTATGTTAAGGGAGCAAATATTGCAGGTTTCATGAAAGTAGCCGACGCCATGATGGCCCAAGGTATTGTGTAATCAGACTCATTATTAAATTTCAATAAAACGAACAGGAGGAAAATCAA
>CAYZHS010000137.1:0-5457 GCA_964478295.1 uncultured Proteiniphilum sp.
TAATATTGTTTGTGGTGCACCAAATGTGGCTGCCGGGCAAAAAGTTGTGGTTGCTACAGTTGGCACAACACTCTATTCGGGTGATGAGGAGTTTAAGATAAAGCGTAGTAAGATACGTGGAGAGGAATCTCTGGGTATGATTTGCTCTGAAGCTGAGTTAGGATTAAGTGATAATCACGACGGAATTATAGTATTGCCCGAAGATGCAACTGTTGGCACACCGGCAAAGGAGTATTATAATATTAAAAGCGACTGGATAATTGGCATTGATATAACTCCAAATCGTATTGATGCTGCTTCTCACTATGGAGTAGCACGAGACCTTGCTGCCTGGCTTAAACAAGCAGGGAAACAGGTTAAGCTTACAAAACCTTCGGTAGAAAACTTTGCCGTTGACAAACAAGATGGTGGAATTGAGGTGATTGTTGAAAACAGCGAAGCTTGCCCAAGATATTCAGGATTAACAATCAGAGGAGTAAAAGTTGAAGAGAGTCCCGAATGGCTAAGAGATAAACTCCTGGCAATTGGTCAGAGACCTATAAATAATATTGTAGATATCACAAATTTCATACTTCACGAAACTGGCCATCCCATGCATGCATTTGACGCAAGCTACATAAGTGGGAATGAAGTTATAGTTAGAACTTTACCAAATAAAACAAAATTCACCACTCTTGATGAGGTGGAGCGCGAATTAAGCGACAGAGATCTGATGATATGCAACTCGAAAGAGGGTATGTGTATTGCCGGTGTATTTGGAGGTATGCATTCGGGAGTTACATTTGACACGAAAGATATCTTTCTTGAATCAGCATATTTTAACCCTACATGGGTAAGAAAAACTGCACGCAGACATGGATTAAACACCGACTCTTCGTTCCGTTTTGAGCGTGGTGCAGATCCAAATAATACTGTTTATGTACTTAAAAGAGCAGCTTTGCTTGTAAAAGAAATTGCTGGTGGTGAAATAGAAGGTGACATAAGGGATATTTATACAAATACAATTGAGCGCAAGAGTGTTACTCTTTCGTATGAAAAGACTTCAAAGCTAATTGGCAAAGAGATTCCAGCAGATGTAATTAAAAACATTCTTGAGAGTCTTGAAATGGAAATTGAAAATGATACAGACGAAACAGTTACATTTAAGGTTCCAACATATAGGGTTGATGTTACTCGTGATGTGGATGTGATTGAAGATATACTGCGCATTTATGGTTACAATAATATCGATATCAGCGATTCGCTTAAGGCTAATCTTTCATACCAAACACCAACAGACAGAAAGAATAACTTACAGACATTAATATCTGAGCAACTTACAGCTAATGGCTTTAATGAGATTATGAATAACTCTCTTACAAAAAAGAGTTATTATGAATCACTTGAGTCGTATCCGTTAACAAATTGCGTTTCACTTGTGAATCCGTTGAGTAGCGACCTTAGTGTTATGCGTCAGACATTGTTGTTTGGCGGACTTGAAAGTATTGCCTACAACAAAAACAGAAAGCATGGTGATATACGCTTTTATGAATTTGGCAATTGCTATTTCTTTAACAGCGATAAGAAAAAAGATGAAAATATTCTTGCCGAATATTCAGAATCTACATATTTGGGATTATGGTTAAGCGGCCGAAGAACTCATAAAAACTGGGCTGCTCCCGAAGAAAACAGTTCTGTGTATGAGCTAAAGGCTTATGTTGAGGGTGTGGTGAACAGACTTGGCATTAAGAATGTAGAATTAGCATACGAGCCTTTAAAGAGTGATATATTTTCAATTGCTGCCTCAATTAATGTAAATAGAAAAGAGCTTGGAGCTTTTGGAATTATATCAAAAAAGATTTCAAAGAGTTTGGATTTAGACACTGAGGTTTATTATGCTGAATTGAACTGGGATGAGTTGATGAAAACTACAGCGAAAAAATCGGTTGAGTTTTCTGAAATTTCAAAGTTCCCGGCAGTTAGCAGAGATTTAGCACTGTTAATTGATAAAAACATCACATTTGCAGAGATTGAACAGATAGCATTAAAATCGGAAAGAAAATTGCTAAAAGAGGTTTCTCTATTTGATGTGTATGAGGGTAGTAATCTTCCTGAGGGCAAGAAATCTTATGCTGTCAACTTCCTGCTTCAAGACGAAGAGAAAACTCTCACCGATAAGCAGATTGACAAGGTGATGGCAAAGATAAGACAAAACCTGGAGAGAGAATTAAACGCACAGTTGAGATAAATGATTTTATTATAAAGTCGCTACTATAAATTATGGGAAGAGCATTTGAATATCGTAAAGCAAGAAAAATGAAACGCTGGGGCAACATGTCACGCGTTTTCACAAAATTGGGTAAGGAGATAACAATCGCAGTAAAAGAGGGCGGTCCCGATCCTGATACCAATCCCCGCTTGCGTGTACTTGTTCAGCAGGCAAAAAAGGAAAATATGCCCAAAGATAACGTAGAAAGGGCTATAAAGAAAGCTACGGACAAAGATTCATCTGATTATAAAGAGGTTGTTTACGAAGGATACGGTCCATACGGTATTGCAATAGTTGTTGAAACAGCAACAGACAATACTACTCGCACGGTAGCCAATGTACGCAGCTACTTTAATAAACATGGCGGTTCTTTAGGAACTACCGGTAGTCTTGAGTTTCTGTTTGATCATAAGTGTGTTTTTAAAATTGCACCTAAAGAAGGTGTGGATTTAGATGATCTGGAACTTGAATTGATTGACTATGGTGTAGATGAAATTGAAGTTGAAGAGGATGATATACTATTATATGGTGATTTCACGTCATATTCGGGGATACAGAACTACCTCGAGAATAATGGATTTGAAATTCACTCTGCTGAGTTTGAACGTATCCCTCACGACACAAAATCATTAGATGATGAACAGCGTGCACAAATTGAAAAACTTCTTGAGAAGTTTGAAGATGATGAAGATGTTCAGAATGTATTTCACAACATGGATGAAGGGGGAGGAGAAGAATAAGCCTACCCCTTATTCATTAAATCATTATAAGCATCAAGAGCTTCTTTTGCAGCAGCATAGGAGCTCTTTTTGGAATTAAGCAAATCATACTCAAGCTTCTTTAATAGTTCATATATAGCTGGGTTGCTGTAAAAATTATTATGCAGATGCTCATTGATAGTTTCAAACATTAAGTATTTAGACTGCTCATTTCTTTTGTGATTGAAATATCCGCTCTTTTTCACAAAATCTATATAGTTGTCAATCATATTCCATATAGCTTCTATGCCTAACTTATAGTAACCAGAATAGGTAAGAACTTCTGGTGCCCAGCCCGATTCGGGAAGAGGAAACAGATGCAGGGCATTTCGTAGTTGCCTCTGAGCCATCTTAGCCTTATCTATATTATCACCATCAGCTTTATTTATTACTATTCCATCGGCCATCTCCATTATTCCACGTTTAATTCCCTGAAGTTCATCACCTGTACCGGAAAGCTGAATAAGAAGGAAGAAGTCGACCATTGAATGCACAGCAATTTCGGATTGTCCTACCCCAACAGTTTCAACAAAAATATAATCGAAACCAGCTGCTTCACACAATATAATAGTCTCTCTTGTTTTACGTGCAACACCGCCAAGCGATCCGGCCGATGGAGAAGGACGGATAAATGCATTCTCAGCTACTGAAAGATTATCCATTCGTGTTTTATCGCCTAAAATACTCCCTTTAGATCTTTCGCTAGATGGATCGATTGCCAGAACTGCCAGTTTATGACCTTTCCCGAGTAGATGCATACCAAAAGCATCTATAGAGGTGCTCTTTCCTGCTCCCGGAACACCTGTAATACCCACTCTGATAGATTTACCCGAGTAAGGTAAACATCTCTCAATTATTTCCTGAGCAAGGTCGGCATGCTCTGGGAGTGAACTTTCTATGAGAGTTACAGCTCTACTTAGTATAACTATGTTTCCAGATAATATTCCATCAACATATTCATCAGCAGTGAGCAAAATGCTCTTCTTTCTTTTCACTCTGTATGGATTAACACTTGGAGGCTGAGTTACTCCCTTATTTACCACTAATCCCTTGTATTTTGAGTTGTTTTCAGGATGTTCCATTAGTTTATCTTAAATATTAAAACCGAACGAAGGCTCTTCACAAAGTTACTTCATTCGGTGTCTAAAATCAACCGTAAAACGGATTATTATTTTTTTGGAGTTACATTTCCTTTTATAGTTAGCACGTAAACTGTATCAGGTACGTTACTGTAAACTCTTACTGTTTTATTAAATGTACCGGGACGACGAACTGTGGAATATTGAACTGAAATTAATCCTTTTTTTCCCGGTAGAATAGGTTCGCGTGTATAATTTGGAGTAGTACAACCACAAGAAGCAGAAACTCTTTGAATAATAAGTGGACTATCGCCATTGTTTGTAAACTCAAATCTGGTGGTAACAGCTCCCATTTCTTCTTTTATTGTTCCGAAGTTATGTTCTGTTTTATCGAAATCCATTGAAGGTTCTTTTGCAAAAGCTATAGCACTAACAAAGAGTGTTAAAAGTAAAATAAGGCCTGTTTTTTTCATCATTAAATATTTTAAATACAAATCAATTTAGGTAATACTTGTGAAGTTTGACACAAAAGTAACAATTCAGTTTAAGAACAGTTCTTAGTTTAACAAGTTTTTAATCTAATACCTTTATTTTACCACCCTTAGTATGGGAACTAAATTCAGGAGCATACATACTCTGAATTGTGGCAATACCGGTTGAATAACTACCCTGGCGTGTTATGTACACCGAATACTCGAAGACATAAGTTCCTTTAGGTAAATTTTCAAAATAGAGATTAGTTGATGCATCTTTTGAAGTCTGGTAGTACATTACACCGTTTTGCCATTTCAAGCCAGACATATGGTCGACTGGCTCAAATGCAGCTGCTCTGGAATCTTTAATATGTATAAACTCCATATCTCTATCGCTTTTTACAGTTAGTCTTATTACCACTTTATCACCTACTCTTATAGGTCTTTCTTCGGTTATTGTTATCAGTTGCTTACCTTTAGGTGTAACCTCTTCTTTAAACATATTTTTCTCTATATTTAGTGATCCACTACGCTTTTCTATTTTGTCGATATCTTCAAAATATTGCAAGTATAGCGCTCCCCATGCAGGTGAATTCCCTTTGTGTGCAATAGTTACATTGCCCATATCTGAGGAAATCTCTGAACTGCTCCAACTCTCTTTAATATAACCGGTAACAAGCTCTCTATTTTCGGGTTTTACTAAAATATTGCCAACAGAAATTTCTGTTTCACTGCTGGTATCTAGCCAGTTGCTTCCGCTGCTTAATAGTGCATAAACCGCATCAGCTGTGGCATGAGTTGATTCCCACATTTGAGTTTGCTTTTGTTTCAGGAGCCACTTTTTCATATTATCAATCTCTGCAACTGAAGCGCCACTTTTTAAAAATGCATCCATTATA
>CAYZHS010000138.1:0-5394 GCA_964478295.1 uncultured Proteiniphilum sp.
ATTGTATTAATTATGAAAATAGGAATCATTCAACAAGCTAATAGTTCTGATATAAACAGTAATATTCTAAAGCTTCAAGATAAAATTAGAGTACTTGCAGCTGATGGTGCTGAATTAATTATAATGCAGGAGTTGCATAATGGTCTATATTTTTGTCAGACTGAAGACCCTGATGTGTTTGAGCAGGCTGAAACAATTCCCGGACCTTCTACAAATATTTTTGGCAAGATTGCAAAAGAGCTTGGTGTTGTAATTGTGCTTTCACTTTTTGAGAAGCGTGCGGCGGGACTATATCATAATACAGCTGTTGTGATTGAAAAAGATGGTACAATTGCTGGCACATATCGTAAGATGCATATTCCCGACGATCCTGCTTATTATGAGAAGTTTTACTTCACACCAGGTGATCTAGGATTTCAACCTATAGATACTTCATTGGGAAGGTTAGGAGTGCTTGTTTGTTGGGATCAATGGTATCCTGAAGCTGCACGTTTAATGGCAATGGCAGGTGCCGAAATACTTATATACCCTACTGCTATTGGATGGGAGTCGACCGACAATGATGACGAAAAGCAACGTCAGCTCGATGCATGGATAACAATTCAGCGCGGACATGCTATTGCCAACGGAATTCCGGTTGTTGCTGTTAATCGTAGTGGTTTTGAGCCAGATCCATCTGGGGTGACAAATGGAATTTCTTTTTGGGGAAATAGCTTTGTTTGCGGTCCACAAGGTGAGTACTTATACCATGCCGAAGAGGGTGAGGCTATGCACATTGTAGAGATTAATAGAGAAAGAACTGAAAATGTGCGTCGTTGGTGGCCTTTCTTTCGTGATAGACGTATAGAAGATTTTGAAAAACTTACACAACGCTGGATTGACTGATGACTAGTATAAAAAAGCCGCCCCATTAGGGAGCGGCTTTTTATTGAAATTAAAAACACACATGAAAGTTATCTGCGTCCTGATGCGGATCTTGTATTTGTAGTGTTGTTTCCAGAAGTTGTACTACTGTTTCTGCTACTGCCGGAGTTAGAGTTAGATCTTACTGTTGATGTTCTGTTGCTGCTGCTTGTATTATTTTGAGATCTTACTGTGGCATTTCTGTTAGTGGACGTACTTCTGTTCTGATTTACATCTGCATTTCTGTTATTGTTTGAGCTGCTTCTGCTAGATGAATTTACATTTGCGTTACTGTTAGTAGAACTGCTTCTATTAGTTTGGTTAGTAGATGCATTTCTTGTAGATGTAGCATTGCGGTTAGTAGAAGAGTTTCTGTCTGATGAGTTTACAGTTGCGTTACGGTTAGTAGAACTACTTCTGTTAGATTGACCGGTAGATGTATTTCTTGTAGATGTTGCACTACGGTTTGTTGAAGTGTTTCTGTTTGTTTCGTTTACTGCTGCATTTCTGCTTGTACTGTTACTCCTTGCTCCAGATTCGGGACGATAAACTGTTACAGCATTGTTACTAACTCTAGTACTTCTTCCTGAAGCTCGGTTGTTATTGCTCTCAAGCTTGTGAATTGAAGCTCTTCTGCCAGTTGCCCTTTCAAAGTCGCTACTGCTTGGTCCGCTATAATAGCGGTTGTCGTTATATATGTATGTGTTATTTATAATTGTTGTTCTATTATAAATTGTAGGCGTGTAGCGACTATAATATCTGTGCATATTTCTGTGGTACATCCTTTTGTGTGGTAAGAATGTCCAGTAACTGCCAGGTAGATTTATATTGATATTTATATTTAAACCGGGTGACATTGGTGCCCATCCATAGTATCCACCTCCACTTCTCCATGAAACCCAAGCCGGTGCCCACTCATAACCAGGTACCCATGCCCATCCGTAGTAGTCGTCGAAATACCATCTTCCGTAGTGGAAGGGTGCCCATCCCCATGAGTAGTTAGATACCCAAGTGTTACCATAATCAGTCATTACCCAATACCCGTTTGTTGCATATGGATGAAAGTCTCTTCCTACATTTGGAATCCATACTCTGCCATAATGACTGTTATTGATCCATCTGCCGTAAGGTCTAAGTTCGTTGTAGAAAACATTAAAACTTATACCGCTATTGTTGTAGTTGTCGTAATACTCATCTTCGTAGTAATTATCATAGCCCTGTGAGTACATCTCTCTTGAAGAGAAGCAGGATGATAATAGGAGTACAAGTATTGAAAGAACTACCGGGTGTTTAAATATTTTTGCTTTCATATCCATATATTTTAAAGAGTGTAACTTCAATTATTTAACACTATGACCCTGTTTTAAGATAATGGTTTAACATGTAAAATTTTTTTCGGTATGAATATTCTTTACTTGTTGCTATTCAGTAGTTATATGTCGAAAAGTGCACATTAAAAAGCTAAAAGTGCACATAATACACCCTTAATAATAGTTATTTTTGCTGCGAAGATATTGATGAAGTGCAATAGTGTTAGTAAATAAATTTAATATTGAGAGTGAGATAATGGTAAAGTTAATCTATTAAACATTGAAAATTGACAAAGTGTATTTAATTGTTTTAATAAACCGAATTACGAAATATCTCTATTTTTCTAATTGTATATTAATAGAGATTAATTTAAATCAAACAAATTCCATTTAGGTATGAGAAAGGCGCACAGTTTAAAATTCTGCTTTTTTGTTCTATTTATTTTATTTGTATCAACATCACGGGTGTTGCCAAATAACGGCATCACGGTTAAAGGAGTGGTTGTTGATAATGTTTTTAATGAAACTATTCCCGGTGTGAATATTATGATTAAGGGAACCAGTACAGGTACAGTTACAAATATTGATGGTGAATACACTATAGATGTACCAAGTAAAGGATCAGTATTGGTTTTCTCTTTCATTGGATATATGACACAGGAAGTAGTTGTTGGCAATCAAACAACAATTAATGTTGTTTTAAATGAAGACTCACAAACGCTTGATGAGGTGGAGATTGTTGCAATTGCATATAGCAATCAAGACAAAAACCTACTTACAAGTTCTGTCTCTTCAATTTCTACTGATGAACTTCTACAGTCACCAGCAGCAAACGTTACAAACGTGTTGGCTGGAGCTCTTCCGGGTGTATCTACAATTCAAAGCAGTGGACAGCCTGGAAAGGATGCCGCTACAATTTTTGTGAGAGGATCTGGATCGCTTTTTGATTCGCAATCGCAGCCACTGGTATTAGTTGATGGCGTCGAAAGAAGTTTTTCACAGTTAGACCCTAATGAAATCGAAAGTATTTCGATATTGAAAGATGCTTCCTCTACAGCTGTTTTTGGTGTGAGAGGAGCTAACGGAGTCATTTTGGTAACTACAAGAAGAGGAAAAAGCGGTAAGCCGCAAATAAATTTCAACTCTTCAACAGCTTTGCAGCAACCTATATCACTAATTGAGCAAACTGGCAGTTATGAGTTTGCGCGTTTTTGGAATATAAAACAGCAGTTAGATGGTATTAAAGATCCAAAAAGATACTTTACAAGAGAGCAGGTAGAGGCTTACAGAACTGGTTCAGACCCTATAATGTATCCAAGCATGAACTGGAAAGAGTATATATTTAATGACCTTTACATGCAGACAAAAAACAACGTAAATATCTCTGGAGGTGGAGATAAGGTTAAATATTTTGTTTCTCTGGGATATCTTTATCAGAACGGATTATTGAAAGAACTACCAGGACAACAGTACGATAATAACTATCGTTATGACAGGTTTAACTATCGTGCCAATATTGATGCTAAGCTTACGGGTACAACTACAATGAAACTAGGTATGGGTGGTAATTATAATAAAACTCAGGAGCCTAGAAGTGTTGTGTCAGGAACAGGACAGGATCAGAATCCATGGATAATAGCACAGATATGGTCACATCCATTTGCGGGACCAGGCTTTATTGATGGTGTTCGTACCAGAGTGCCGCAAGATCTTGTACCTCTAGGTGAAGTTCTTAGAGACGGAATGTTTGTGTTTTATGGTAAGGGGTACACGTTAAACCACCAAACTACTCTCAATCTGGACCTGGAAGTAACTCAGGAACTGGATTTCATAACACCTGGACTTAGTCTTTCGGCTAAGGGTGCATACGACAATAACTTCTTAATCAACAAAAATCGCACAGGCGGTGATGTTGAGAGTCAAATAGTGTACTACAAGTCATATTTTGATTCACAAGGTACAATGCCTGCTACCGATCCGGATTACGATAAAACTTTAATTTATGTGCCAGATGGTAGATATACACCACTTAATTATGGAGAAGGATATGGCAGAGGACAGAGCTGGTATATAGATGGTAGAGTCGACTACAAGCGTAAGTTTGGTGATCACGATGTATCGGGGTTAGTGCTTTATAATCAATCTCGTAATTATTATCCAGGTAGCTATACATATATCCCTAGAAACTACATCGGCTTAGTTGGACGTGTAACCTACGGTTATCAGAAGAAGTATCTAGTTGATATGAATATGGGTTATAATGGTTCGGAGAACTTTGCACCAGGAAAAACAAGATTCGGCTTATTTCCCGCATTTTCGGCAGGATGGGTAGCAAGTGAAGAGCAGTTTATGCAAGATCAGCAACTGTTCGACTTCCTCAAGATAAGAGCTTCATGGGGTAGAGTAGGTAACGATATGGGTGTAAGCTCCAGGTTTATGTATATGCCAGCTGTTTGGCAAAATGTAGGAGGATACAGTTTTGGAGTAAATACACCCGAAAATTCTCCGGCATTTGGTATTTCTACTGTAGGAAACCCAAATGTAACTTGGGAAACCGCTGATAAGAATAATATTGGTATTGATTTAAGAGCTTTGGGCAATAGATTGTCATTTAGTGCCGACTATTTTACTGAAAACCGTGTAGGTATTTTAATTAGTCCCGAATCAACACCATCTATAATAGCAACAAGTTTGCCTAACCTAAATATTGGTAAGGTAAACAACTATGGGTATGAGTTACAAGTTGGATGGAACGATAAAATTGGAAAACATTTCAACTATTTTGTAGATGCGAACCTATCTTTCGCACGCAATAAAATAATATTCCAGGATGAGGTGCCAAAACAGTTTGATTATATGAATGTTACAGGCGGCTCTACTGGTAGACATACTGATGTATACCAATATATAAGACTCTATCAGTATTCAGATTTTACAGAAGGTGGTAATGGTGAGTTAATATTAAATCCAAATCTTCCTCAGCCATATCAGCAGGTTTATCCAGGTGATGCAATGTATGCTGATTTAAATGATGATGGTATTGTTGATGGAAACGATAAAGCTGTTAGAGGTTTTGCAAATAGACCAGAATATACATTAGGTGAATTCCCCTTTTATTTAAACCAGTTTTGTGCCAATAATTGAAGGAGAATTTCTCTCATAGTCTTCTCCCATTTCAGCA
>CAYZHS010000139.1:0-477 GCA_964478295.1 uncultured Proteiniphilum sp.
AAGATTCCGATGGCTTGCAGCAGTGCGAAGCTCTGTTATTCAAACATCGCCAACTCATATTGGCAAAACAGACAATCTTGACAAAACCTTTGACAGATTGTTTAGTGAGTTGGTTATTTGATTTTTATGCTGCTATGCATTACGCTCTCAATAGCAGTAATAATATGATGATTTTAATCTCTTCTAAAATTTAATTTTATAGAAGGCTCTACACCTATACCGGCCAATTCAGAAGGAATTATTTTACCATTCTGCAACTTTGCTCCGTTAAAGCAATCATTTGAAATCAGTAAAGCACCATCGAGATCTGCAAAGTCCATACCCGAATAAAGCTGAGCTGCTGCTGATATTGCGCATGAAGTTTCGGTCATGCATCCCATCATTACCTTCACACCTAATGACTCTGCAAGCTGTCGCATCTTCCATGCTTCATGCATACCGGTGCACTTCATCAACTTGATATTTATTCCGGTAAAA
>CAYZHS010000139.1:487-5377 GCA_964478295.1 uncultured Proteiniphilum sp.
GACGATCTAAATCTTCTAATCTCTGAACTGATTCGTCGGCAAATATAGGCAGAGGGCTTTCTTCGGTGAGTCTTGCTATACTATCCAGATCATCTTTTGGCATTGGTTGCTCAACCATTACTACTCCATGTTCTTTAAGCCAATATATCATTTCTATTGCTCTATACCTGTCTGACCACCCCTGATTAGCATCAACCGATAGGGGAAGATTAGTAACAGACCTTATTGCTTCAATCATACGCTTATCATCGCAGCCACCCACTTTTACTTTAAGGATGTTGAAACTATTCATAGCTTCACATGTCTTCTCCTTCACCATCTCATCTGTATCTATCCCTATTGTAAATGTTGTATCTGGCACATCAAACTTGTTTAATTTATATGTTTTGTACCAAGGAGAGCCTATCATTTTTCCTGCTAAGTCGTGTAATGCAATATCAACCGACGCTTTGGCAGCACTATTATTCTCTGCTAACGAATCTATATAATTAACAATCTCCTCAATCTTGGTAGGATTGTTAAATTCCGAAAAATCTATCTTTCTCAGAAATTTTATTACAGATTCTTGTGTTTCG
The DNA here is from genome assembly GCA_964478295.1 of uncultured Proteiniphilum sp. Lineage (GTDB taxonomy): Bacteria > Bacteroidota > Bacteroidia > Bacteroidales > Dysgonomonadaceae > Proteiniphilum. The sequence continues at coordinate 1,063 of CAYZHS010000139.1, forward strand.
CCAAGATAGGGTGGCAGTGATGCTTCTCCATACCCCACAAGTCCGTCATACTCTAGTCTGGTAATTACAACCGGCGTTTCAGTTCTGGAGAATCCCGATATAGTAAATGTGTGTTTTAATTGCAAATTATATGGAGCCCAGCTCAATTTCATCTTCACTGTTTTATGATTTAATTTAGAGAAAACACTTTAATTTTTTTGCGATTCTTTAATCGAATATTGCGAGTGCGAGTGCTAAATAAATCGATTAACATTAACGGGGTTACCATCCTCTATATATCTTTTAGAACGCAAATAACGATTTGCATTAAATTTGTCGTATAAAGCATCGTCAGGGTTTAAACTATTAATTCTAACAAAGTCTGATGCATGAATAAAATGACTATTCCCTATATATATTCCCACATGTACTACTCTTTCGCCGTTGAATTCTCTTATTTCAGGAATCAGATTTTCATTACCCCTGTTTGATTCTTTTGTTCCAAAAAAGATCAAGTCTCCAGGTTTAAGATTATTGAAATCACCTTTAGAGTCTATCAATTTACCTTTAGTCACCTGCTGCGAGGCATCACGAGGCAAAACAATTCCATGCATAAAATAAACGTTCTTTGTGAATCCACTGCAATCCATACCCTTTGATGATGCACCTCCCCATAAATATGGAATCCCCTTTAATCTTAGGGCAAATTTCACAATACTTTCTCCAGATAAATCGATACTATTATACCATTTGTCAACTGTTAATGCATCTGATATTTTTATAAATGCTTCTCTTCCGTCGGGATATAAAACAGAATAATAATCATTATTTAAAGATTTAAGTACTAAAATATTGCCAATAACTAAATCAGAAACCGGAATTGAATTATCGTCGGGACTCTCATAAGCTGTTGCAAATGTAGATGTAACAACAACCTTCTGCATTTTTTGGTAATCTTCTACTTCTTTTTTTGTTAGAGGTTTTACAGAACCATTTATCCATCCTATATATAAATCGGGAGTCTGAATTCTTAACCAGCCTTTTTTCTCCTCAAGTATCTTAACAGTGGTGCCAAGCAGCACCTGGGTTATCATCTCAGAATTATATCGAGGTGCAAAACGAATAGTGCCTACTGAATTATAAATTAAACCTACTGTTTCTTCACCTAGCTCTGAATCAGGCAAAAGCCTAATGGAATTGACGAAATCAGGATATTTAAGTTCCACTATTCTTTTTAACTCTTCAAAAGCATCTCTGCTTGTTGTTGCTCCTCTAATAATGGTACTCTCACCGTTATGATGAGTTTCAATTTGAAAAACCTCAACCCTTTTGTCAGGTATATACTTACTCTCTATTTCACTGATGATATTTTCTATATCATTTTCCTGAGCCATAAAACTTTGTGTTAAATAATTGATAAGAAGAATGTGACTATATTTTTGAGCACACCTCACTTTTTATAAATAGAGCGAAATATACAACTATTCTTCATATATTATTTATTTAATTTGTTGAAAATAGAGTACTACTTTGCAAACCACAGAAAATCACTATCTTTGCTTCAATAGTAAAGATTAAAAATTCATGTTATGACATACTTGCTTTACATAATTCTAATCAGCTGTATAAGCCTTACTACATGTTCAAACAAATCAAAAGAAAGTAATTCTAAAAATGAAGTAACCATGACAAAAGATAATCAAAAAGATAATTCTGAAGCTGCAAAACTTGCTAAAGAACTTGAGTTAAAAGGTATTTCAGACGAACAGGTGCTGGAGGCAATTGCAAAAGTACCAAGACATCTATTTGTGGATGAAAAGCTAAGAGACTATGCTTATCTTGACAGACCACTTCCAATAGATAAGAACCAGACAATTTCGCAACCATATACTGTTGCATTTCAAACTGAACTTTTAAAAATAAATCCTGGAGATAAAGTACTTGAAATAGGAACAGGAAGTGGTTATCAGGCCGCAATTCTTTGTGAAATGGGAGCAGAAGTTTATAGTATTGAACGTTATATGGAACTACATAATAAATCTAAAAACACTCTTAATTCATTAGGATACTATCCTAATCTGTTTTATGGAGATGGTTATGAAGGACTCCCTGAGTATTCTCCATTCGACAAAATAATAATAACAGCAGCTCCGGAAGAAATTCCTGAAAAGTTGTTACAACAGTTGAAAATAGGTGGATGGATGGTAGTACCAGTTGGCGAAAGGAGTGTTCAGAAAATGACAATAATTAAACGTACCGGAAAAGATACATATGAAGAATCTTTTCATGGTGATTTTATCTTTGTACCAATGGAAAAGGGAACAGAAAAATAGTTGAACAACCATTAAATCTGCTCCCTAATATATAATTTAAAACCCTATAGAATTATCTCAAATTACTCGTTTCCTTTACTATAGTTAGGTGCTTCTCTAGTAATCATAACGCCATGAGGGTGGCTTTCGGCATATCCTGCTGCTGTAATTCTTGTAAACTTAGCATCATGGAGTTTATCAATACTCTCTGCTCCACAATATCCCATCCCTGCACGTAATCCACCTACCATCTGGTAAATAACCTCTTGCAAGGTGCCTTTAAAAGGAACTCTGGCTTCTATACCTTCTGGTACAAGTTTCTTGATATCATCTTCTACATCCTGGAAATATCTGTCTTTTGAACCCTGCTGCATAGCTGATAAGGAACCCATGCCTCTATAAGCTTTAAACTTTCTTCCATTAAAAATGATTGTCTCTCCCGGAGACTCTTCTGTACCTGCAAGCATAGACCCCATCATTACACATGATCCTCCGGCAGCCAGTGCTTTTACAATATCACCTGAATAGCGTAACCCTCCATCAGCTATTAAGGGAACACCTGTACCTTTCAATACTTTTGATACTTCATATATTGCAGATAACTGTGGCACCCCAACACCTGCAATTATACGTGTTGTACATATTGAGCCCGGACCGATTCCAACTTTTATACCATCTGCACCAGCTTCTACTAAAAACTTGGCTGCCTCGGGTGTTGCAATATTACCTACAACAACATCTATTTGTGGGAAAGTTTTTTTTACAAGCTTTAGCATTTCGGCTACCCCCTTAGAGTGACCATGTGCAGTATCAATAACTATAGCATCAACTCCTGCTTCAACAAGCGCTGCAGCTCTTTCAATTGAGTCACTGGTAACACCAATTCCGGCTGCAACACGCAGTCTGCCCTGCTCATCTTTGCAAGCGAAAGGCTTATCTTTTGCTTTGGTAATATCTTTATATGTAATAAGCCCTACTAGTTTGTAGTTAGAATCAACAACCGGAAGTTTTTCAATTTTATGTTTTTGTAGAATTTCGGCAGCATCTTCAAGGTCGGTAGAGATACGAGTAGTTACCAAGTTATCTTTTGTCATAACCTCAGCTATCTTCTTCTCCATCGCCTTTTCAAAACGTAGGTCGCGGTTGGTTACAATACCAACCAGTAAGTTATCTTGGTTTACTACAGGGATACCGCCAATCTTATATTCGGCCATGAGCGCAAGAGCATTGGCAACAGTCTTATCGGGAGTGATGCTTATAGGATCTAAGATCATCCCGTTTTCGGCACGTTTTACAGCTTTTACCTGTTTTGCCTGCTCCTCGATACTCATGTTTTTATGAATAACTCCAATACCTCCTTCTCTGGCTATGGCAATTGCCATAACAGTTTCGGTTACAGTATCCATGGCAGCCGATACCATTGGAATGTTTAGAGTTATATTTTTTGAGAATTTTGTTACCAGGCTTACATCGCGTGGAAGTACCTCGGAATAGGCGGGAACTAAGAGAAGGTCGTCAAAAGTGAGTCCTTCTACAACTATTTTATCTGCAATAAATGACATAGGCTTTACCTTTAATTTTTTATTGCATGCAAAAGTAACTATTTTTTTGCGATTAAATAGTTTAGTTGATGTTAAATAACATTGTTTCTAATTAATATTGAAGCAGATCCAACTTCTTGAATACTTTAGTTATATTATCTATTGCGAAGTCGATCTGTTGAGTAGTATGAGTTGCCATTAACGAGAATCTAATTAATGTATCATCAGGAGCGACACCAGGTGAAACAACAGGATTAACAAAAATACCCTCTTCGAAGAGCATCTTTGTAATCAGAAATGTTTTATCATTATCTCTTACATATAGTGGCATTATTGGTGTAGAAGTGGGTCCTAACTCAAATCCATTCTCTTTGAACTGATTAATAGCGTAGTGAGTCAATTCCCATAATCTCTTTACCCTATCTGGTTCCGCTTTTAGAATATCTAATGCTGCAGAGGCGGCAGCAGTTGCACTAGGAGAAA
>CAYZHS010000140.1:0-5349 GCA_964478295.1 uncultured Proteiniphilum sp.
CTTCAGGTTTACAAATATATGTAATTAACTTGGATCAAGAATGCAATCGTTTGCATTTTTTATGTTATAATGCCTCTATTGTCAATAAGTTACAATAGAGGCATTATGAAAAATAATATGGTAAATCGTTTATGCTTTGGGGCCTTTTCAGAAAGATATCAGGGCTTATTTCTTTCTTTTTGTAGATAGGATACCTCTTTTTTCAATCACTTCAGACATTGAATCGGGTGCTGCAACCTTTATTTTCTTTCTGTTTGAAGTTATCATTCTCTTCAGGTTTATAAGAAAACGTTTACTGGGTTTGCTTTTTAGATAAGATTCGATATGACGCGCACGTTTTTCTTCTAAAATCTGATCAATTTCAATAAGTATACCAGATTCTTCAACATCTCCAAACTCATCATTAATAGATGTTCCAAAAAAACGCATTGTTGGAGTAAGTCCCATATACGCATTAATTAATGGAGGGATGTTCCAGCCTAAAGCACGTACCTCTTTGTTTAGTATTTTATAATCTTCTTTAAAACTCTTGCCGTGAAAAAGTTTCTGCATTTTTGCGTAATCGGTATTTGTAACAAGTGGGGTTATGGGTTTCACCAATTTGTCATTATCCGGAAAGTGTTTATTCAGAAAATAGAGAATCATGTTACGGGCATCTTTGTTGTATGTGCCGTACATTGTTACTTTTCCAAAGAAATATTTAATGTCTGGATCTATAACCGTTAGCGCACCAAGTCCATCCCAAAGGTTATCTAAAGCAAATATACCTTTTCTACCCATTAGTGTAGACTGATATTCTAGTGAAACGAAAGATCTGCCAAGTTCTACTGTGTGGGGTAGGTAGTCGTCGATAAATTCTTGTGAGAAGTCGAGAAGGTGAGCAGTGGCTAGCATTGGTTTGCCATTTTCATCAAATTCAACATCTGAGCCATAAATAAAGCGATAGCCCCCAAGTATTTCTTCATTTTCAGGATCCCATACAATTAATTGTCTGTATGGTACCTTCATTACATCATAAGGGTCGATGTCGGCTTCTAAGCCGGTGCCACCACCATAATGACGAAATGCTATTTCACGAAGCCTGCCAACCTCTCTCATAAGGTTTGGCGAGTCGTGACTACTGAACACATATATTTCGTTGTTTGCTTTATTTGTCGATCTTACCCTTTTTTGTACGGTAAGTTCACTTTTTATTAAATTCTTGTCTACAGGATCAATTATCTTTTCCATACTTATTTTTATTCACACAATAAAAACTTAAGCCATCGTATAAACGATATCTTTCACATACTGAGCCCACTCTGTGGTGGTTTTACTCTTGTCAAATGTTTGCCACGATATGGGTTTTCCAAACGTGATTGTGAAAGATTGGTTTGAGTTTTTGAACATTTCGTCAGGTAAATATATCAGTTCAATGTTAAACTTTAAGCCTAACGTTTTTCTTACGTTGGCAAAGTTATAGAAGAAATTAGAGTTTTTGCCATTAAAATGTACTGGAATTATATCTCTTTTGTATTCTACCGATTTAACTATAAAATTTTTCATCCACTCCAGATCTTTTATTTTACCGTTTATCTTTCGTGAGCATAGTCCAGCCGGGAATGTTATTATTTGATTATCTGAAGCATAAGCTTCGTTTATTGCTTTTGCAGAGTTTTTTGCTTGAGCTCCGTATTTGTTTATGGGTACAAATATTGGTTTTAATGGATCGATATAATATAAAACGTCATTTACCAGGTATTTAATGTTTCCATCAAATTTTTCTCCTAGTTTTGCCGAGAGACAAATACCATCTAATCCCCCCAACGGGTGATTAGAAGCAAATACAAATTTACCGTTATCAGGTATATTTTCTTCTCCCTTAATATTGAGCGTTATCTTAAATTCATTATCAACTAATGAACGCATAAAATCTACCCCCTCCAGACCTTTGTTTCGTTCAAGAATTCCGTTAATGTCTTCTTGATGGGTTGTCCGTTTGAGATAGTTAGTGAAAAATCGCGGTATTTTATTATAATATTTTGGAGCCTTATCTTTTAAAATACCATCAATATCTATTTTAAATGCATCGTTTGCACTCATTGCATCATCCTCTTTTTCTGAAATTTGACGCAAATGTACAAAAATAAGCGAATGATATCTCTAAAATAGGATGTTTTTATCAGTTTATATAAGATGTTTTGTGTTTTGAAAGTGTGTAAGGCTCAGTAAATAAGTATTATAACATTTGTTTGTTAGCTGTTGATAACTTTTTTGTAAATAAATGTGAGGAAATGTGGGGAGAAGTGGATTATTTTGTAATTTTACCCCATTAAAGTTCCGATACTTAGTTTAAAACGATATAAAAATGTTGCAGTTCTTAGGAAATATGGAAGCAAAGGCCGATTCAAAAGGAAGGGTTTTTGTGCCTGCCATTTTCCGTAAAAGTCTGCAAACTGAAGGTGAAGAGTATTTAGTTCTGAGAAAAGATATCTTTCAGGATTGCCTTGTGTTGTATCCCGGAAAGGTTTGGGAAAAAGAAGTAGAAACACTCAGAAGTAGTCTTAGCAGATGGGATAAAGAGCAGCAGCAGATATTTCGCCAGTTTGTTCTAGATGCAGAAAGACTTGAGATGGATGCCAGTGGGAGGATTTTAATTCCCAAGCGCTATTTAAAGTTGGTTTCAATTGAATCTGAAATACGCTTTCTTGGTGTTGATAATACAATTGAGGTGTGGTCTAAGGAGAAGCTCGAGAAACCTCTTGTTGAACCAGAGGTGTTCTCATCAAAGCTGGAGGAGCTCATGAGAAATTTATAAAAAATGCCAATATGGATATAGAGTCAAATAGCAATCATAAAGCAGAATATCATATTCCGGCATTGCTTAATGAAAGTATTGACGGATTAAATATTTTACCCTCCGGAGTATATGTGGATGTAACTTTTGGGGGAGGGGGACATTCTCGCGAAATTCTGAACAGGTTAGGTGAAAAAGGCAGGTTGTTGGGATTTGATCAGGATGAGGATGCTATAGTAAATACTATCCCAGACAATCGTTTTACATTTGTTAGAAGTAATTTTCGTTATCTGAAGAATTTCTTAAGATATCATGAAATAGAACAGGTTGATGGTATTATTGCCGATTTAGGTGTGTCATTTCATCATTTTGATGAATCTGTCAGAGGGTTTTCTTTCCGGTTTTCTGGGGATCTAGATATGAGAATGAATAGAGGTGTAAAGTTAAAAGCATCAGATATTTTAAATGAATATCAGGAAGATCAGCTTGCTGATGTCTTTTATAAATGGGGTGAATTGAGAAATGCACGCAGAATTGCTGCCTCTGTTGCCGAATTTAGAAGTACTAAGAAAATAGAGAAAACCGACGATCTACTGGAAATTATTTCACCATTTACTCGTAGGGATAAAGAAAAAAAAATATTAGCGCAAGCATTTCAAGCTCTTCGAATTGAGGTGAACGGTGAAATGGATGCTCTTACCGAAATGTTAAATCAGTCGCTTGATGTATTGAAACCCGGTGGCAGGATTAGTGTTATTTCTTATCACTCACTGGAAGATAGATTGGTGAAGAATTTTTTTAAAACAGGAAATTTTGAAGGTAATCTGGAAAAGGACTTCTATGGAAATCCATTAACTCCATTTGAGACTATAAATCGAAAAGTAATAGTGCCATCAGAAAATGAGCAGGAAAATAATCCTCGTTCGCGAAGTGCAAAGCTAAGAATTGCTGAGAAAAAAGTAAAATTTTGATTATAAATGAGATTTAAGTTCGATAACATACGCAAATCGTTTGTTCATGTTTTTGGAGGGAGTGTTCTCACTGAGGATTTCTTCCTCCGAAACATGAGGTTTATACTTGTGTTGGTATTGGTGATGATTCTTTTTATAAGTCATAGATATACAGTGCTTCAAGGAATGTCTGATGTAGAGCGCTTGCAACAAAAATTAAAAGATGTGAAGTATGAAGCTCTTACTATCTCATCCAGTCTCACCGAAGCTAGTCGCCAAGGTGAAATAGAGAAAAGGGTTGAAGAGGCTGGGTTGGATTTAAAGGTGTCAAATGAGCCGGTATACTATATAGAGTAAAAGATAAATTAAGTAATAGTGTTTACTTACAAATAGTCTTAGAAATATGAGTAAAGAAAATAGAAATAAAAGGAATAACAAAGGTATTTTGAGTAGATACGGACTCATTGTAACCTTATTAATGCTTTTTTCTATAATGATTATTTTCTCAGCAGGTAAAATTATTTTCTCATCTGAAGGCAGGAAGTGGAAAGAAGTTGGTGAAAAGGAGACCGTTATAAGAGATAGAGTTATACTTCCCAAGAGAGGAAATATTTATACTCACGATTATAAACTGCTTGCTTCTACAGAGCCAATATATAGTATATATATGGATTTTTGGGCTGATGGCATTCAAAAGGATACTCTTATGAAATATGTTGGTGATCTTTCAATATCACTGGCAGAGAAATTTCCGGACAGATCGGCTTCTCAGTATAAAAATATTATCCTTAATGGTTGGAATCTACGAGAGAATGAAGAGAAAAAGATAGCTGCAAACAGAGCCAAAGGTGTTGATGAAAGAGTTCCACTTCGATCGAGATATGTTAAAATAATCAGACAGGATATTAATTACATTGACTTAAAAGAAATACGAACATTTCCATTTTGGAATCAGAGGTCTAATAGAAGTGGACTGATAGCTGAAGAGCGTAATGCCCGCAAAAAGCCATTCGGTAATCTTGCCACAAGAACTGTTGGCAGTGTATATAAAGATATTGAAAAAGGTGGTGCAAGTGGTTTAGAACTTAAATATGATTCTCTACTAAAAGGTGTTTCCGGAGTAAAATACAGACAAAAGATTCAGGGTAAATGGATGGATGTAGTTGAGGAGCCGGCAAAAGAGGGTTGGGATATTGTTACTACTTTAGATGCAGATATACAGGATATTTCAGAGCGTGCTCTTAGAGATAAGCTAATCGAAACAGAAGCCGAGTCTGGTACCGCAATAATTATGGAGGTTAAGACAGGTGAAATTAAGGGAATTGTTAACCTCGACAGGATGAGCAACGGCAACTATGCAGAGGGTAACCCAAATGCATTCTCTTATATGAGTGAACCTGGTTCAACTTTTAAAACTGTTACTGTTATGGTTGCCTTAGATGATGGTGTGATTACGCCTACCGACTCATTTTATGTTGGAAACGGCTTGTTTCAGTATAACAAACGGTGGGTAAGAGATCATTATTGGCGAAGAGGGCAGGATAGAGGTTATCTTACTGTGGTAGAGGGTATGGATTTATCGTCTAATGTTGTAATGAGTAAGATCGTTTTGAAAGGTTATGA
>CAYZHS010000141.1:0-5349 GCA_964478295.1 uncultured Proteiniphilum sp.
GAGCATCTGACTGTTAATCAGAGGGTCCTTGGTTCAAGTCCAAGAGGAAGAGCAGAGAAACGAGTCAAACGGCTCGTTTTTTTGTTTATAAACAATCTTAATCACTTCCCTGTTAATACAAAATTGGATATATTACCCACCCAATTAAATTAGAAACACATTAACTGGCAACCCCCGGAGGTCTTGCACCAAATTAAAGATTATGAAGAAAATATTAATTACATATCAATTAAAGCCCGAAGGTTTAAAAGAGCTGGAAGGTAAGTACGAAATTACCCAACCGGTAGAAAGGTCTATTTTCACAAAAGAAGAAGTAATAGAAATGATACCTGAGTTTGATGTTCTTATACCTAATTTTAGCTTTTATACCGATAAGGAAATAATTGATAGAGGAGATAAGCTGCAATTGATTTCAAATTTTGGAGTTGGATATAACAATATTGATGTTGATTATGCAACTAAAAAAGGTGTTGTGGTAACAAATATCCCCGATTCTACAAGAGAGCCTACTGCAGAACTTGCTTTTGCCCTGCTAATGGGAGCTGCACGCAGAATAGGTTATTACGATCGTAAGCTTCGTACACCGCAGGGAGTTAGTTGGGGTGTATATGGCGATAGCGGATTGCCTGTTTACGGTAAGACGCTTGGAATTATAGGTATGGGCAGAATAGGGCAAGCATTGGCAAGAAGAGCCGTGGCTTCGGGTATGAATATTATTTATCACAACAGAACACGACTTTCAGACTCTATTGAGAATTTGTATGATGCAAAATATGTATCTCGCGAAGAGGTCTTGAAGAGTGCCGACTTTATCTCTCTTAATGCTCCATCTACACCTGAGACTCGTGGTATGATAGGAGAAAAAGAATTAAATATGATGAAGTCGACTGCTATATTTATAAATACAGCAAGAGGTGATATGGTTGATGAAAAAGCATTGGCTAAAGCTTTAAAAAATAAGACGATTTGGGCAGCGGGACTAGATGTATATGAGAATGAACCTCACATATTGCCGGAGTTGCTAGAACTCGACAATGTGCTTCTAGCACCTCATGCGGGTACAAAAACGGTGGAGGACAGAATAAAAATGTCTATTGAGATGTGTAGAAATATTGTTGGGTTTTATGAGAATACCTACCCAATTTCAAGAGTCAATTAAAAAAGTGTACAAAGATATAGTTTTTTGTAATGAGTGCTCAAAATGTAAAAAGCGAACTTCTTAACCTGGCAGATAGTGCAAGAGCTGTGCATTCACTTCGTTTCTTTAAAACCGCAAAGGGCGAATATGGAGAGGGCGATAAATTTATAGGCTGCACTGTTCCGCAAACACGCAGTGTGGCCAACAGGTATACTGGTTTGCCCCTTCAAGAGATTGCAATACTACTTAACGATGAGATACACGAATGCAGATTATGTGCATTAGTTATTCTCACAAACCGGTATGTTAAAGCAAATGAGCTTGGTAGATACGAGATTCTTAACTTCTACTTAGCAAATACCAATCGCATTAATAACTGGGATTTGGTTGATATATCTGCACATAAAATAGTTGGAGAGTGGTTCAGAAACAGAGAAGACAGGTCGCTATTATATCAATTGGCAGAAAGTGAACTTCTTTGGGACCAACGTATTGCAGTGGTTGCAACATTTGCATTCATTCGAAACAATGATTTCGACGATATATTAATGCTTTCTCAAAAATTTCTGACCCACAAGCACGATTTGATTCATAAAGCTTGTGGATGGATGCTACGTGAGGTAGGGAAAAGGGATGAAGATGTGCTTACAGATTTTCTGGACCGGCATGCTACCCAAATGCCACGCACAATGCTCAGATACTCAATAGAAAATCTTACAGAGAAGCAGCGAAAATACTATTTGAATTTAAAATATTAGATGAAAAAAATATATACTCATACGTTGGATAATGGATTAAGGATTATACATCGCCATTTTCCATCGGAAATATCATATTGCGGTGTTGTTATAAATACGGGTACACGCGACGAGTATCCAAGCGAGTTTGGAATGGCTCACTTTGTTGAGCATATGCTTTTTAAAGGCACCAGAAAGCGTAAAACACATCATATCTCAAGCAGGATGGAGAACGTGGGCGGAGATTTAAACGCATATACCACAAAAGAGGAAACATTTATTTACTCCACATTCTTGAAGGAGTATTTTTCGCGTGCCGTTGAATTGTTGAGTGATATTATTTTTAATTCGGAGTTCTCTCCAAATCAGATAAAACTCGAACATGATGTTATCATTGATGAGATTGATTCGTATGCCGACTATCCATCGGAACTTATATTTGATGATTTCGAAAATTTAATGTTCTCAGGACATGAGATAGGGCACTACATTTTGGGTGAACCCGAAACCTTGAACTCATTCAACAAAGAGAAAATTACCTCTTTCGTAAAGCGTGAATATTTAACTTCCGATATGGTATTTTTTTCATTTGGTAAAACTCCATTTAATAAAGTAGTGAAATATCTTGAGAAGTATTTTAATTTTAAACAAGAGCAAACAGTATCTAAAACCAGAATTGCGCCTCAAATTATAGAGCCGGTTACAAAAATTATAGAAAAGAACACTACACAGTCGCACGTTATTTTAGGATGGAACAAGTACGATATGTTTCATCAAAACAGATATACACTATACTTGCTAAACAACATTTTAGGAGGGGGAAGTTTAAATAGTAGACTGAGCAAATCGTTAAGAGAGAAAAATGGACTTGTTTATAATATTGAGTCGAATATTACCCTGTATAGCGATACAGGTTTTTTTGCTATTTATTTTGCTTGTGATCCAAAAAACAGAGAGAAGTGCTTGCGTCTCATAAAAAAAGAGCTGAAGAGTATAATAGAAAAAGAGCTCACTCCTATGCAGCTATCTGTTGCAAAACGTCAGTGGAAGGGTCAATTGGGTATAGCTGCCGAGAACAACGAGAATAGTGCCTTAAGTATGGCCAAAAACTATCTTCATCACCAAAGGTTTATTGAGCTTGAAGAGGTTTTTGCTAAAGTTGATGAGATAACATCAAAACAAATAAAAGAGGTTGCCAACGAGCTATTCACTTCAAAACCTTTTGAATTAATTTATAAATAGTGTAGATTTAGTATTTTAATAGAAATTTGTGTTCTCTAAAAGATAAGAACACATTTCGAACAAAATACTACGGTAGATGTTTTATATCTGTTTTAAGGGTTATAATTAAAACAAATAAAACAAACTTAACTAAATAGATTAATTATGAAAAAAATGAGACTTTTACTTGTTGTTGCTATGATTGCAATGGTTACAGCAGCTAGCGCACAAATGCATTTAGGTGTAAAGGGCGGAGTTAATATGTCTAACTTTTACGGAGATGAACTTGATGATAACAACGTGAAAATAGGATTCCATGTTGGGTTAGCAGCTGATTTTGATTTTGCTTACAATTCGGCTATTCAAACTGGACTGTATTTTACTACAAAAGGTGCAAAATACAGCACTACAATTAGTAGTGTTACAGCAGATTTAACAGTAAATCCTATGTACCTGCAGTTACCCGTTCACTATGCCTATAAAATTGATGTTTCTCCCGGAACTCGTGTAGTGCTTCATGCAGGCCCATATGCTGCTTATGGAGTGGGTGGAAAATCAAAAATAAAAGGCTCAGTTGGAGGCATGTCGGGAGAAGAAGAGAACGATGTGTTTGGCGATGATGGTTTCCTGAAAAGATTTGATGCTGGTTTAGGACTTGGTGTAGGAGCCGAATTTGGTCCACTTTTACTCGACCTGGGCTGGGATATGGGTCTTGTAAATATTGTAGACTCAAACGATGGTGATCTAAAAAATCAGAATGCATATCTTTCTGTAGGTTTCAGATTCTAAAAAAGAAATTCTTTTAAAATACATTGGCCCTGTATGTTTTCATACGGGGCTTTCTGTTGTATACTACTTGGTAGTATTGAACTACTTCAATTTTTAACCAACTCCTAACCAACTCCTAACCAACTCCTAATCTTCCTTATGTTTTCCTTATATTTAATAGAGGAGGGTGCGGAGTTGGTAGGGATTTAGCTTTGATAGTTTGTTGAAATTAATAACTTTGTATAATGAACAAAATAAATAGTTAATAAACAAATATATGCTTAAAACACTACATACCATATTATTGATGTTTGCAAGTACCATTGCATTTACACAGCCTGCGCTGCAGAAAATTATAAACAACCCATCACTTAAGCATGCCTCCGTTGGAATTTCTATTGTTGATATATCTACAGGAAGAAGCATTGTTTCACACGATGCTGAGAAGTCGCTCACTCCGGCATCGGTACTAAAACTGATAACTACTGCAACAGCTATAGATGTATTGGGTGAAAATTATCGTTACACAACTGATGTTGCTTTAGATGCAAATGATAAAACTCGTATTCTTATAATCGGCTCGGGAGACCCTACACTGGGAAGTGAGGTTTTTAAAGAAAGTAGAGATAGATTTTTTAATGATTGCAGATTACTGCTTGAGAAGACACTTTCAAAAGATAATGAATATTCGATTTATGTAGTGGACAATCTGTTTGGCTATGATGGTGTATCGCCTGAATGGACATGGATTGATATGGGTAATTATTATGCTCCGGGGGTTTATGGTATATCTGTTTATGATAATACGTATCGACTATTTTTTAATACTGAAAACAGAAATAGTTGTCCCCAAATTATAAGAACAGAACCGGTAATTAAGGGTTTGTCATTTCAGAATGAGTTGAAACTAAATAGTAGTGGCAGAGATAATGGTTATATATATGGTGCACCTTTCTCATACAAAAGGAAGCTAAAGGGTGATATACCAGGAGGGAGAACTTCATTCAGCATAAAAGGAGATATTCCCGATCCGGGATTGCTTTTAGGCGAAAGGTTGTCAGAGAACTTAAAGAGAAGCGGTTTTAAGATAAGTAGAGTAGAAACATCGAGGGAGGACTATTTATCTGGTGTCTGCAAGGCAAATAAAGGTTCTGGATATAGAGTAGGGCAGGTGTTGTTTTCGCAGGTGTCGCGACCGTTAAAAGAGATTATAAGAGAGATAAATGTAGAGAGTAATAATCATTATGCTGAGCATTTAATCAGAACAATTGGCAGAAAGTATAAGTCTGATATATATGAAGATGCGCTTGAGGCTGGTGTTGAATTTATTAATGATTACTGGAAAAGAAAGGGAATAGATACAACCCCATTGATGATATTTGATGGAAGTGGTTTAGCTCCCCAAAATGCTGTTAGTCCTAAGTTACTCACCGATATGCTTAGCTATATGTACAATAAAAGCAGCTATTCAGCTGCCTTTATTAA